>CAYUCJ010000059.1:0-11993 GCA_964443285.1 uncultured Desulfobacteraceae bacterium
AAAATTCACTGGTTGGGCCACGACGGTTTCCGCATCGACGGGACCAGAACGGTCTATTTTGACCCCTACAAGATCGAAGGAGGTCCGATTGCGGACCTCATCCTGATCTCCCATGATCACTTTGACCACTGCTCGCTCGAGGACCTGGCCAAGATCCAGAATGAGAATTCAGTGATTATCACCGAAAAGGACTCGGCCAGGAAGATCCAGGGTGATGTCCGCGTCTTGAAGCCGGGCCAGGAGGAGAAGGTGGGGGACATCACCATTCAAGCGGTCCCTTCCTACAATACTGACAAGGAGTTCCATCCCCGAAAAAACGGGTGGCTAGGCTTCATCGTCCATATGGATGGTTACAAGATCTACCATGCGGGGGATACCGATTTCATTCCGGAAATGAAGGACATGGACGTGGATATCGCCCTCCTGCCGGTTTCAGGAACCTACGTCATGACTTCTGCCCAGGCCACCGAAGCCGCGAAGGCCATTCGGCCGAAGTGGGCCATTCCCATGCACTACGGTGCCATTGTGGGGGACGAAAAAGATGCTTTCTCCTTTCAGAAGGAACTCGATGGCATCGTGCAGGTGAAGATACTTGAACGGGAATAAGGGATTCAGCCGATGGCGTCCGGCAGGTCCAGGTAGTACTTTGCTTCCGACTGTCTCCCGCGTTTCAGACAACCCATGGCGTATATCCTGCATTTTCTCCGAAGCTCATGCATGAGTGCCTGTTGTTGTGGTGGATGGAGCCTGTTCTGGCTGAGGAGTTTTACCATGGACCTGATCCTGAATCGGTCCATGCCCTTGAATCGGGCGGAGAGTTGATCAGGATGGCCTCCGGTCTTTATGACCAGCGGCTGCCTGAGCAGGTGTATGGGAAAACGGGAGGCGATGCGGAGCCACAGGTCGTAATCTTCGCATGCAGGCAGAGACTCGTCGAAAAGCCCGATTTGTGCGAGCAAGGACCGTTTCAAGATCACGGCGGAGGGGCTGACCAGACACCTCTCAAGGGAGGGTTCAAAGATCTCGCCGGAATGCTTCAAATGTTTTCTTCGTGGATTGACCCGCCGTCCGTGTCGAATCCAGATTTCCTCTGTCTGACAGGCATGGATCCCGGGAAAGCTCCGAAAGAAATCCATCTGGAACGCCAGCTTTTCCGGCAGCCAGTAATCATCAGAGTCCAGAAAAGCCAGATACAGGCCCGTGCTGGCCCTGATGCCCGTATTCCTCGCCGCGGATACACCCCGATTGTTGCCATGTACCTGGCAGCGGATCCTTCCGGAAAAGACCTCCAGACCAACCAGGGTCCCATCAGTGGAGCCATCGTCCACAACAACCACTTCATAATCTTCAAACGTCTGAAGGAGTACGGATGAAACGGCCCTTTTGACCCTTTTCGTCCTGTTGAAGGTAGGTATGATTACGCTTACCAGAGCCATGAGAGATATACCCAGAGGGCGGCAAGGGCCCCCGCCAGGAGGAAATTGCATTCCAGGAGGGCCTCAAAGGAGAGTCCCGGATAGATCCATTGCTTTTCATAGGCGGTGAGGCAAAGGTAGAGGCCCACGACACACGCAAGGAGGAGATAGGAAAGCGGTGTCATCCAGTGAAACACGGGGGCGGTCACGAGGATGAGAGCGGAGAGGAGCAGTGCACATTTTATGATCATCGATGTTTTTTTGAGCCCCAGGGTGATGGGAAGCGTTTCCTTGCCAACGATGAGATCTCCCTGGAGCTGAAGGATGTCAAAAAGTCCTGATCTCGCATAGCTCAGAAGAAACACCGTCGAAGAGGTGGTCAAAAACCGAGGCCAGTTGAAAAGGCTCGTGCCGAGGGCGGGCAGGACCGCAATAACACCCACCCAGGCAAGGGATTCCGACAGGGTTTTTGAACCGGGGATATCTTTGATCTTGGCATAGGGATAGTATTTTCGATGTGCTGAAGGAATAAGTGGGATACTGTAGACCATCCCAAGAATGCTGAATAAAGCCAGGGAAAAAAAGACCGTCTTTCCCAGTTCGTAGGCGAGGGCGAGGGCGAGGGCGATGGCGCATAAACCACTCAGGGAAAGCAGAAGATGGTGCTTCCTGTAAAAGGCGGCCCTCTCCGGATCGTTATAGGCACTCGCCCCTTTGTCGAGAAAGCGGTTCAGTACATGCATGGCGAAAATGTAGAGAAAAGTCATGGCCGGGTAGGAGACCCCGGGCGTCTTTCCCGAAAGCACATGGCAGGCATAGGAAAGGGAGGCGGCACCGGCACCCACAACCACATTGCTGAGCAGAAAGAACATGGAGATTCTTTTCATCCAATGCCTGAAGATATTTTCCTTTGAACTCTGGATGTCTTCGAGCCGCTTGACCACATTCTTGATCATCCAGCTGGGTGTCGAGGCCCCGGCGGTCACGCCGACGGTTTCCATGCCCGAAAGTCTTTGGGGCTCGAGATCCTTTTCCGTCTCTATGTGAAATGTGGGAAGGCCGGTTGCCCGGGATATCTGAACCAGTCTCCGTGTATTTCCACTGTGATATCCGCCCACCACGATCATGCCGTCAACCTGGGAAGACAGGGATCTGACCTCGTTCTGACGGTGGTGCGTGGCATCACAGATGGTCTCGAATACGCGTGTTCCCGGGAAGCGCTTTCGGATTTCCCGGGTGACTTCCTCATAGATCTGTTCATCCTGGGTGGTCTGAGCAACAACGAAAAGGGGCAGGTCATCCGGCAGTTCTTTTATATCTTCGATGCTGTTGATGACATAGAAAGGACCTTCGCAGTATCCCTGCAGGCCGATCACTTCCGGATGCTCCGGGTCTCCGACGATAATGGCGGCCATTCCCTTTTTGCTGTTGTAGCGGATAATAGCCTGTACACGCGCCACTCTCGGACAGGTACCGTCGATGATCCTGAGGGGGGATTCCTTGAGGGTCCGTCGCTGCTGAGGGGGGATTCCGTGGGCCCGGATGACCACATTGCCATGGACGATATTGTCCACGGTCTCGACAGTTCGAACCCCCTTTTTGTTAAGAAGGTCGAGAACTTGCATGTTGTGTATGAGAGGGCCGAAAGTGTAGATGGGGGTCTCAGACCTGTTGGCCTCAGCGAGCACCATCTCCATGGCACGGCGTACGCCCATGCAGAATCCCGCGGTCGTGGCCAGCTTGACCTTCACGGTTCCATTTCCTCCAGTCCGATGAAAAAGGCATCCATTGCTGCAACGAGCGAATCAAAGTCCTTGATACCGGTGATGTCGCCGCGAAACTCGCTGCTGTGTGGAAGTCCTTTTGAGTAACGGATGAGCAGGCCTCGCATGATTCGGGCAGCCGCCCTCTCGCCCTTCAGGCGGGAAAGATGATGAAAGTGTTCCATGATAAAGGCCTTGCGCTCAGCCGGGGTGGGACTTTGAGGAGGCAAACCGGCTTCCAATGCATTAATTTGTTTGAAAATCCATGGGTTGCCTACAGCACCGCGTCCAATCATGACACCGTCACACCCGGTTTGTGCCCTCATTTTCAAGGCGAGGGAGGGTTCAAAAACATCGCCGTTGCCGATAACGGGTATGCGCATGGTGTCCTTTACCTTTCGGATGAGTCCCCAGTCCGCATTGCCGGAAAAACCCTGGGAGGCAAATCGTGGATGAAGGATCAGCGCATCGGCACCGGTGTCTTCGATTAGCCCGGCTATATAAAGCGTATCAAGGGAATCCGGACGCCACCCCGAACGAATTTTCGCAGTCAAAGGGACAGGGCATGCCTTTCGCACGGCGGAAAGGAGGTCTCTTATCTTTTCAGGGGTCTGGAGCAGTGCGGCACCCGCCCCGGTCTTGACCACCTTTTTTACCGGACAGCCCATGTTGATGTCAACAACATCGGCTCCCCTGTCAACGGCGATTCGGGCGGCCTCGGCCATGGATTCCGGTTCCGAGCCGAAGATCTGCACGGATAAGGGCTTTTCCGCAGGATCGCTCATCAAATAGGCAAGGGTCTTTTTTTCCCCCAGAACCAGACCCTTGGCGCTGATCATTTCCGTGGTCACCAGTCCCGCGCCCATTTTCTTGAGCATCAATCGAAACGGCAGGTTGGTAATGCCGGCCAGTGGCGCCATAATGAGCCGATTCTTCAGTTGAAGGGACCCGATCCTCAGCATACTTATTCTCCCGCGGAATGCAGCGCCCGGGCAAAAATCGTTCCAGCACGAAAACCGTCGGGCTGCTCCTCTTTCAGCATGCCAAAAGGGTACGAAGGTGTCAAGATGACAACACTGAAGGCTCTTCCAGAGTGGGAATCTTGAATTTCCATCAAGGCTATGCTAGGTTTCTTGGTGAAAGGTGCGAAAAGTCGAAGGAATGAGCAACATGCAGCAGGTCATCGGGGGGAGGCTTTACAGATATGCCGTCATCGGCGAGAGAGATAGAAAAGAAGGTTCTGGAGACCATTCGCAGATACCGCCTCATCACCAGGGGCGACGGGGTAGTCGTTGCCGTGTCCGGGGGACCGGATTCCATCTGCCTCCTGAACATCCTCTACACCCTGAGAAAAACCATCGGTGCTGCGCTCTTTGTGGCACATTTTGATCACGGCCTCAGGCCGGGTCAGGACCAAACGGAGACCGCCTTTGTTGAATCCACGGCCGAATCAATGGGTTTGCCGTTTGTAACCGGGAAAGGAAACCTTCAGGCCGGCAAGTCTCTCGAAGAAAGGGCGAGAGGAGAAAGATATGCTTTTCTCGAAGAAGCAAAAGAGAGGTTTTCAGCGGGGAAAATCGCCCTGGGCCACCAGCGGAATGACCAGGCGGAGACCGTCCTCATGAGGCTCCTGAGAGGGAGCGGCCTGGCGGGATTGTCAGGGATTCGGCCCATCAGGAACGCCACATTTATCAGGCCTCTACTGGAATTGAGACGTTCGGAAATTGAAGCCTACGTCCATGAACGGGGACTTTCATTCAAAATGGATCCGACGAACCTGGAAACCCATTTCTTGAGGAACAGGATTCGCCTGGATCTGTTGCCGAAGCTCCGGGAGTATCAACCCCGGGTGGTGGAAGTTCTTGCCTTGACGGCCGAAAGACTGTGGGCGGACGATCAACACCTGGAAGGAGTAGCGAGGGCATGGTTGAAAAAAGAGGCGGCTTATCCTTCAGATGATCAGGTGGCCATTGCGTTGCCTGCGTTTCGAAAGCTCGAGACGGCCGTTCAGAGCCGCGTCATCCGCCATTGTGTCAACGGGGCGGGTGGAATTCCCGACGGGCTGACCCAAAGGCAGATCGAGGCCATCGAAAGAATGGCCCGGGCAAAGCGGCCCCAGGCAGAGGTCCACCTGCCGAGGGGGTTGAAGGTGAGACGTACCTATGACCACATGGTATTCGGAAGATTCCCTCGAATCGAGCCGGTGGACTATGCAGGCCTCCTGGAGGGTCCGGGGCGCTTTTCCATCCAGGACGCGGGCGCGGATGTTGTGGTGGAAAGGTTGCGGGATATAAACCCGTCCGGCAGGGAAGAGACACCATGGACCGCCTGTTTCGATGCAGCGAAAATGACCTTCCCCCTGATCGTACGAAATTTTCGCCCCGGCGACAGGTTCGTCCCGTTGGGGATGACAGGACACAAAAAGCTGAAGGATTTTTTCGTGGATCTCAAGATCCCGAACTGGGTTCGGGCCAGGATCCCGATCCTGGCCTGCGGGGACCGGATACTCTGGGTTTGTGGTTTGAGGATGGATGAACGTTTCAAGGTGTCGGAAAAGACCAGAGAAATCGTAAGGGTCACCTTTCCGGAAGGGTTTTCATTGCATCCCTGATAACGGTCCGGAAGGGCGGGGTAAGGATGCCCGCTTCCGTAATAATGGCCGTGATATATTTTGCAGGGGTAATGTCGAATGCAGGATTGAGTGCAAGGACGCCTTCAGGACCCAAGCGCAAACGACCGATTCGAGTGATCTCTTCCAGGGGCCTCTGTTCCACCGGGATTTGATCTCCACTGCCGGTCCCGGTGTCAATGGTGGAAAGGGGGGCGGCCACATAAAACGGAATCTTGTGTGCCCTGGCCAGGACGGCCACCTGATAGGTGCCTATTTTGTTTGCCACGTCCCCGTTCGCGGCAATTCTGTCCGCCCCTGTGACCACAAGATCAATCCGCTTTTGTCGCATCAGGCTGCCGGCGGCATTGTCTGCTATCACAGTGACGGGAATGTGGTCCTGCATCAGTTCAAATGAGGTGAGGCGAAGCCCCTGCAACCAGGGCCTCGTCTCATCGGCAATCACCTGGATGTTTTTTCCCGCCTCATGGGCGGCGCGTATGACACCGAGCGCGGTTCCATATCCGGCCGTTGCGAGAGATCCCGCATTGCAGTGGGTGAGAATGGTGGCCTTGTCGGGAATGAGGCCCAGACTGGCTATGCCTATTTGTCTATTAATATCAATATCTTCCAATAATATTTTGTTGGATTCTTCCTTCAGGGCGTCTCTGATTTCCCCCACCGATCGTGCGGCCATATTCTCCATAAGGCGCATCATCCTGGCGACCGCCCACTGGAGATTAACAGCGGTCGGCCGCGCAAGACGCATCCTTTCAGCCATATGAAAAAACCGGTTCCGGAAAGCGGCGAAAGAGGAGGTGCGAATGGAGGATGCCCCCAGCGCCAAGCCCATGGCCGCAGCAACGCCTATGGCGGGCGCCCCACGGATGACCATCTTACTTATGGCGTCGATGACATCCTTGTAACCGCGGCAGGTATACCATTGGACCTTGGAAGGGAGCCTTCTCTGGTCCAGCATCTTGACCAGGTTCCCGTCCCATTTAATGGTAGGAATCATGCACTAATCTCTCCAAATCTTACGACTTCGTTAGAAGCTGGTTTATGCCGCTTCACGGCAGCCTATGAGCAACGAAGAGGAGACGTCCTGACACTCTTTTTCAGACCCTTTCTAAACACTCTGGATGGGATGGCCGTCCATTTGGGGTTTAGCGCTATGCAGTAGATTCGCGTGGGGTTTGGGAGGCGTAACCCCCAAATAGCCGTCCATGTCGGAGCTCCGTGCCAAGTTCACTATGAGAAAGAATCCGAAAAAGACCCTCAGGCCGCCTCCTGAGCTTCGGTGAATTAGGTGACTTCGTTGGAAGTCATCATCGTGCCCATGGACGGGCACGCAAATCAATGGGGTGCAGCGCAACCCTTTGATTTGTAAGGAAAACGAAAATCACACTTTTCGGTTTCCGTCAGTAAAAAGTCCATGGACGGACTTTTTACGGTTACATCACAATTGGACTAATCACCTATTCGTTCCACCCACCCGTAGGGGTCAGCCTTCCTGGCGTACTGGATCGCGGTGATTTCGTTGTAGAGCTTCAGGGAGAGGTCTCCCATCTTACCTCCGGCGACCACGTAGTCCTTCCCCTTGAACCTGATCTGGCCCACCGGAGAGATAACAGCAGCCGTCCCCGCGCCAAATGCTTCTTTGAGATCCCCTGTCTCGGCAGCGCTGACAACCTCGTCTATGGTCAGCTGCCGTTCTGAGACAGGCAAGCCCCATTTCTTGAGAATATGGATCACCGTGTCACGCGTGATGCCCGGCAGGATGCTCCCTCCCAAGGGAGCGGTGATGCCCTCATCGCCGATCACGAAAAACATGTTCATGGTCCCCACTTCTTCCACATACTTCCTTTCCACGGCATCCAGCCAGAGGACCTGTGTAAAGCCTTTTTCCTTGGCCTCTTCGGCCGCGAGAAGACTGGCTGCATAGTTCCCAGCGGTCTTGGCCTCCCCTGTCCCGCCGACTGCGGCCCTGATGTAATGGTCCTCCACGTAGATCTTGACGGGGTTCAACCCTTCTTTGTAATAGGCGCCAACAGGGCCTATGATGATGTAGAAGACGTAGGTATGAGCAGGTCGAACCCCCAGGTGCGGTTCCGTGGCGAGCATGGTGGGTCTGATGTAGAGGGACGTCCCATCGCTCCTCGGGATCCATTCTTTGTCCAGCAGGATCAGCTCCCTCATTCCTTTCATCATCAGTTCAACGTCCACCTCAGGCATGCACATCCGCCTGGCGGACCGGTTGAGTCTGGCACAGTTGTCCCTGGCGCGAAAAAGATAGAGGCCGTCGTCCTGTCCGCGGTAGGCCTTGAGGCCCTCGAAAATCTCCTGGCCATAGTGGAGGGACATGGCGGCCGGGTCCAGGTGAAGATCACCATAGGGCTCAATGCGGGGATGAAACCACCCCCTGCTGACCTCGTAGTCCATGAGGAACATATGATCCGTGAGGATGTCACCGAATCCGAGCTTAGACTCGTCAGTGGGTCTGGGTTTAAGTTGGTTTGCCTTGGTTATCTGGATTTCCATATCGCACTCCTTCTCTTAAATGGATGAAAAGACAATTATTCATAACATCATTGCCGTCAAAAATAAACAGGGAATCGAGTTAGTGTCCATCCATTAATAAGATTGTTTGTTTGAGACCAAGGCATGCGAAAATCTTAATCACAGTAATACATTGAAGTATTTCGAGGATTAAGATTTTCGTATAACGAAGATATCGGGCAAAATAGCCATTTATGGATGGGCACGAGTTAGACGGATATGAGTTCATACCGACGGGTACCGAGGCCGATTTCCTCCGCGTGGTGCAATTGAATCGCCCAGTCTATTTCGGGATAGAGGGCCCTGAACTTATCGTCGTCGGGTTTCACGCTCCCGGAAATACACGAACCTTCGGCGGGAAGTTGCCTGTTTACCAGGTCCACCGAAGCCTGGTCGATGGCCACGGGATCTGTTGAGGCGACAACGCCCACGTCACTGACGATGGGAGCATCACAGTGGGCGTAACAATCACAGGCCGGTGAGACATGGGTAACAAAATTGACAAACAGCCCCTTGTCTTTCTTGTTTTTCAATACGGCCAGCGTGTATTCGGCCATCTTTTTCTGAAAGAGAGGGATATCCCTGTTCCACTGGACGTTGATGGCCCCGTCCGGACATATCAGGATGCATTCGCCGCAGCCGACACATTTACCGGGATCGATAAAGGCCTTTTCATCATCCAAAAGGGCGATGGCCTCCTGAGCGCAATGGGTCACACACTCACCACACCCTTGACACTTCTTTCGCTTGACCTTGGGGCAGAGATCCGAGTGCTGTTGGAGTTTACCTCTTCTGGCGGCGCACCCCATTCCCAGATTCTTGATGGTCCCACCGAACCCCGAAAGCTCGTGCCCTTTGAAATGGGCAAGGCTGATCAAGGCATCGGCGTCAAGGATTTCCCTTCCCACATAGGCTGTCTTGATGAAAGGCAGGTCGATCTTCACCGACCCGTGGGATGCCCCCCGCAGTCCATCCGCGATGATGACGGGCGCGTTTACCACTGCGTAGGCGAACCCGTTTTCGATGGCTGTGTTCAGGTGGGAGACACTGTTGCCTCTCGTCCCACCATAAAGTGTGTTGGCGTCAGTGAGGAAAGGCACCCCGCCGAGCGCTTTGGTGCGGTCCACGATTTGCCTGACAAAGACCGGATGAATGAACGCCGTATTGCCCTTTTCGCCGAAATGCAGTTTTAGGGCAACGAGATCTCTGGGCTTAATGATACGTTCCAGTCCCGCCAGATCAATGATTTCAACCAGTTTGATCAAGAGATTTTTCTTTTGGGAGGCCCTGAGATCGGAAAAGAAGACCGTGCTGGCCGACATGATATCCCTCCTGTGTCGCATGCTTTCCGTCGTCCCTTTCCCGAGTCGCCTCTCGGGCAACAGAAAAAGACGTCTGGATGGGATGGATCTGAAAAGCACTGCAGGTAGAGTGAAAATCGGTTCACCCATGGCAGCATGGGCAAAAAGGGTAGGTCTTCTATCGTTACCTGTCAAGGGACTTCTTGTTAGAGATGTTTTTCGTTGACAAGCAAATGGGTCTTGATTAAAAATCTATGATCGACCTTACTCACATTTGATGGAAAGGTAAGACGTCCGTCAATGGGCGCCATGGTGACTTCCAACGAAACCATCAAATTCAACCCGAAATGGGGAACAGGAAGGTTTTTAGAAAAGGATAATGCTAAACGATCGATTGATTGTCAGGAGCCGTATGCTGTGCGCGTGGGCCGCACTCGTCTATGTCCTCGTCTGTTTTCCGGCGCCGGTGCAGGCCCAAGCTGCCAAGCAGATACTGAGTGTCGAGGCCCAGGACATGCTCAATTCGGTCCCCGATACGTATCTCCTGGATGTACGAACCCGCGCCGAGTACCAGCTTGTGGGGCATCCTGCCGGGGCATACCTCTTCCCATACCGATTTTTCAGCAATGAGCTAAAGAAAAAGGACGGGGTCTACGAATACGCGTTTGGCCAGAAGAACAAACATTTTGTTGAAGAAATAGGTAAGCTGTTCAAAAAGACCGACAACCTGTTGATCATTTCCAGGGACGGCACGCGCAGTGCCCTTGCCGCCAAGGAACTGCTGGATGCGGGTTTCAAAAACGTATACGATGTGGAAGACGGTTTCGAGGGCCCATATTTCCCAACGTTCAAGGACAGCAATCGCGATAAGTTCTACAGGCAGATTGCGAAGAGAAACAAAGTTCACGGCTTTGGCCTGAGACGTCACTATGGGTGGCAGTGGTGGGGCCTTCCCTGGACTTACCAGATGGACAGCAAGTATATTTATCCGCCCGATCTCGGGCCGGCCAAGAAATGATGACTTCGAAAACGTCGTCATCTCTAAAAAAGTAGCAGGGAGGCAGTGAATGGATTCCGGAGAGCTCATTCAACTCATGGAGCAAATAGAAGAAAAAAGCATTGGCTGGGATGTTGTAAAGGAAAAGACCAAGGTATCCCATGATCTTCTGAAGCTGTATGTTCAGTCCGGCCCGGTCCCGGTCACAATCATCAACAACTTGAAGAAAGTCATTGAAGAAAGTGTCCAATAGGGCAACGGAAAGAGGGATGACCCAGTAGAAAGGAGCAGGAATATGTCAGATGTGTTGCAGATCACGGACGGGAATTTTGATGAGGAAATCATCAAATCAGATACCCCTGCCATGGTGGATTTCTGGGCCGAGTGGTGCGGCCCTTGTAAGATGGTGGGACCCGTTGTGGCGGAGCTGGCAAAAGAATATCAGGGTAAGATCAAGATTGCCAAGATGGATGTGGATAAGAATCGGGAGACCCCCGCACGTTTCGGCATCAGAAATATTCCGACGCTCATCCTTTTCAAGGGTGGGGAGGTGACCCAGACCATTATCGGTGCTCATCCGAAGGATTATATCTCTGGCGAGTTAAAGAAGCTTTTGTGATCCATGGTTTAAAGCCGGTCGGGTTTCAGCCCTTTCGGCCTTTCGAGTCCAATTTGAAGACAGCGAGTGAGCCCCGTTATCTTATGGGACGGGGCGTTCGTTTTTTCAGGTGATCCCCCCGGAAAGGGAGGGAGGTTAGGATGAAGAGGGTGGGTTATTCAGGGAAAAAAGATCTGTTTCATAAATCTTGTTTGATGATATCCTTAATGGGTTGGCTGTCTCTCATTTCAATCCTCAGTGGATGCGCGACACTGGACTGGTTCCTGGGAAAAAAACCGGAAAAGGGGCCCTCGGAACTCATGGACAAGGCCATGGAGGATTTGAGTAGAGGTTACTACAAGTCGGCCACAGAGTCTTTTCAAAAGCTCAAAGACCGCTATCCTTACAGCAAATTTGCTACCATGGCCGAGCTGAAGATGGCCGATACCCTTTTTCTTCGATCCAATTATGACGAATCCTTTGAGGCATACAAGGAGTTCGAAAGACTCCATCCCACGCATCCGGACATCCCTTATGTGATATACCGCCAGGGGCTTTGCCATTTCAGACAAATAAAGACCATTGATCGGGATCAGACCCATTCTCTGAAGGCAAGGGACGAATTCGGCCGTCTCGTGAAGCGATTTCCCAAGGACGTCTATGCCTCGCGGGCCCGCATGAAAATCCGGAAATGTTATATTGATCTCGCCGCGCACGAGCTCTATGTGGCGCGTTTCTATTACAGGAACAAA
>CAYUCJ010000060.1:0-11972 GCA_964443285.1 uncultured Desulfobacteraceae bacterium
TTCCGCTGATCACCTGATCCATCCGGATTTCATCTCCTATTTGCTGCATTGTGTACTTATCTTCCTGTATCATACGGATGATTTTGAGAGTCACCTGGGGAATGGGTTTTACTTTCTCGATAGCCTCGTCCGCAATGAAATCGATTTCCCCTTTCGAAACAGAATCCGGCGTTCCTTCGACGGACCATGCGGGCTCGACAGTGGTCCTAAGCCGATAAAGATCCAGGCTCATTTTACGTCCCACATAACCTCCCGTCTCCAATTCATGAATTCGTATTCCGTGCGCTTTCAGATTTCGCTGCACCACCTCTGCGCTTCGCCCACCAACGTCCAGAGATAAATCTTGCTCAGACAGAGTGCCGATAAGGGCGCCGCCGGCCACGCATGCCTCCATTCTTTCTTTCGAGGCCCCCGCATTTAACATGCCCTCCAGAAAATGGGGAATCCCGGTGGTGGCATATACCTCAGGTTGAAAAGATACATCCGTCCCGGTGGGCTGGGCCAGAAGGATATGGAGCATACCTCCCACTTGGGCCTTTCGGTCAACCAGGCTGACCCCGACGCAACTCCCAAGGTAGGCTTCAAGTCTCACCCTTTCCGTCTTTCCAATGGCACAGCTGCCCGAGGGAATAATTCGTATTTTCATTTGTCATCCAGCTCCAATGGAATTGTAAGAAGAACGTATTTTTTCATTAGCACAAAACATGCCATATCAAACCGTTCTCAAAATCCCCTTGCCATGTTCCGCGTATTACGATAATGGTTTTCTGATGGTATTCAGCACTCTCTGGACTTTTAGGCTATTGGGGGAATACGAGTGAAAATCGCCCTCTGCCAGATCAATCCGATTGTCGGCGACTTTGAATATAACAGCGCACTCATTCTCGATGCCGCGGCTCTTGCTCAAAAAAAGGGCTGTGTCCTCGCCGTTTTTCCCGAACTGGCTCTCATCGGATACCCACCTAAGGATCTCCTGGAGAAGCCCGCATTTATCGAACAAAACATTGTCCATTTGAAAAAAATCGCTCCACGGATTCAGGGCATCTCGATCCTTTGCGGATACGTGGAACGGAACCCGGGCCGGATCGGAAAACCCCTTATCAACAGTGTTGCACTTCTTGGCGAAGGAAGGATCTCCGGGCAGGGGGGCAAACGTTTGCTTCCCACATATGATGTCTTTGATGAAACCCGTTATTTCGAGCCCGCAGACCGAAGCCTTGTTTTCGAAATTTCCGGCAAGCGGCTGGGCGTCACCATTTGTGAAGACATTTGGATTGCCTCCCGTTCCGAGGGTGCCCCCATTTACCGCCTGGACCCTGTGAAAGAACTGGCGAAACGAGGGATCGATATACTCCTTAATATATCAGCTTCTCCCTATACCCTGAACAAAGAAGCCGCGCGGCTGCACATCTTGAAAAAACTGTCTCTTGTTTACCGAATACCGACCCTTTACTGCAATCAAGTAGGAGGAAACGATGACCTTCTTTTCGACGGGGCCAGCATGGTCGTCGATGGAGAGGGTAGACTCGTTGGTCTTGCAAAAGCATTCGAACCGGATATGTTCATCTGGGATACGGACCAAAGTTACGAGGAGATCCAGAACCCGTGGCAGCAAGATGAGGCGGCGATGCTGCAGGGCCTCATCATGGGGACGCGGGACTATGCCCTGAAATGCGGCTTTAAGCGTGCACTGGTAGGTCTCAGCGGCGGAATCGATTCCTCTCTGGTGGCGTACATTGCCGCAGAGGCCTTGGGCCCCGAAAACCTTATGGGTGTGGCGATGCCCTCGCCCTACACATCCCGGATGAGCAAGGAAGATGCCAGGCTTCTCTCCAAGAATCTGGGCATTCGCTTCGCGGAACTCCCCATCGGTGTCCTCTTCCAAGGCTACAAGGATGCTTTGAAAACCATTTTTTCCGGGCTTCCTGAAGACGAAACAGAGGAAAACATACAGGCACGCATAAGAGGGAATCTTCTCATGGCCCTTTCCAATAAAATGAATGCCCTTCTCCTGACCACAGGTAACAAGTCTGAATTCGCCATGGGTTATTGCACCCTTTACGGTGACATGAGCGGCGGTTTGGCAGTTATCTCCGACCTTCCCAAGACCTATTGTTACCGTATAGCCGGATATATCAATAGGAGCAGGGAGGTTATCCCGCGGCGCTGCATCGAGAGGCCTCCTTCAGCTGAACTGAGACCGGACCAGACCGATCAGGATGCCCTTCCACCCTATGAAATCCTGGATGACATACTTGAAGCGGCAGTGGAAAGAAATCTCGGGCCCGATGAAATCGTGGCCTTGGGACACGATAGAGAGACCGTCCAGGACGTTCTCCGCAAGCTCGCCCTGAACGAATATAAGCGGCGTCAGGCCCCTCCCGGCCTGAAGGTTACCTCGAAAGCGTTCGGGTATGGCCGGAGGTATCCCATAGCAAGAGGCAGGAAGACCTATTGATGCCTTAGCCTTAACAGTCCGCTCTCGGGACGTATTCCCGGAAGAGCTCTGAAGTCATCATCTGAAGAAGAGGAGTGTCTCATGAGTTTTCGAAAAAAAATGCTGGTGTGGGGGATTCTTGCAGCCATACTCTATGCGCTCTTGAGTTACCATTTTGTTTTTATTGGTAAGAAAGTCAAATTACTCAAGAAGTCACACCTCACCCTGAACTATACCTTTTACAGCATTCAGGGGAAAAAGAACAAAAAGATCATTTCCATCGATGATTTGAGGAAAGACGGAATTGCAGACCTCCTGGTTGAAGTGGGAAGAATGAGCCCGGAGCAGAGGGATATGTTTCTGGATCAATATCACGAAAAAACGGATGCGGAATGACGGCTTCGCAAACCTTCATCATTGGAGGCGTTTATACTTCAAAATCGACCCTGATCTTGAAAACCTTGACGACAGACAGGTTCAAGATCTCTTTCACCCCGGTTCTTTCAGCGATTTCGTCCAGTGCATCAGAAATGGTGTCCATGTCTTCCGCAATAAAAGTAAACCAGACATCCTAAACATGGTTCCTGAGATAGTTGTGCGTAACGCCCGGGTAACCGTTCACAACGGCGACAAATAAATCCAGTTTATTCTCAGGGACCTTTGCAGCACGGAGTGTGGACTTGAAGTTCAAACGGTTTGAATGGAAATTGCCACCGATCTCTCTGATGATTCCCTCAAAAGGGGTTACCTCCCATGCCACGAGCCTCAGTTGGTTTCTTCAGTCAATGGGTTTCATCATACATTAGTTGGGCCGCCTCCTTTGCAAAATACGTCAGTATCAGATCGGCACCTGCTCGTTTAATGGAGGTCAGCATTTCCATCATGACGTGTTTTCCATCGATCCACCCCTGTATGTCCGCAGCCTTGACCATAGCGAATTCCCCGCTGACATTATATGCAGCCAGAGGAACGAGGCAGCTTTCCCTGACCCTGGAAATGATATCGAGATAGGAAAGGGCCGGTTTGACCATAATCATGTCAGCCCCCTCCTCCAGATCCAGTTCTGCCTCCTTCAGGGCCTCAATGGCATTGGCAGGATCCATTTGATAGCTTCGACGGTCGCCGAATTGGGGTGTGGATTCTGCAGCTTCCCGGAAAGGTCCATAATAAGCGGAGGCATATTTGACGGCATAAGACAGGATCCCCACCTGGTGGTAACCTTCCGAATCCATCGCGTTTCTAATGGCTGCCACTCGACCATCCATCATGTCAGACGGTGCCACCAGGTCCGCACCGGCCCTCGCATGTGAGAGGGCCTGGCGGGCAAGCAGTTCCAGGGTGGCGTCATTGTCCACATCGCCGTCATGTATCACGCCGCAGTGCCCATGGTCCGTGTATTCGCAAAAACACACATCAGTGATCACCACCATGTCCGAGATCGCTTTCTTGACGGCGGAAACCGCCTGCTGAACGATGCCGTCGTCAGCCCAGGAACGGCTTCCTGTGGCATCCTTTTTGTCCGGCAGCCCAAACAAGATGACCGAAGGGATACCAAGTCTCCACAATTCCCTCGCCTCGTCCACCAAGGTATCCACGGAAAACTGGTACTGACCGGGCATGGAAGGAATGGGATCCTTTTTGGATCGCCCGGGCTTCACAAACAGAGGGGCAATAAAATCCTTTACGGAGAGGTGGGTCTCTCTCACCATGTCGCGAATGGCCGGCGATCTCCTGAGTCTGCGTGGTCGAATGATCATTTTTCTCTCCTCATACTTCCAACAAAGTAGAATTTAGATATTCCAATCATCGTTGATGAATTCTTTGGATACACAACCTGGAGGGGGTAGATCGGATTAATGATCAAATGGCTGATCATTCCTGGAGCTTGAAATTGGGTATGGTGCCTCCGTACTCCTGGCTGTAGTAGCGTTTGATCAGATCGTTGATAAAGGCTTCCATGTCAATGACAGCGGCCCCGTTGATGGAAAAATGTTCGATCCCTGAACGATCACGCACCAATTTAAGGCCATATTCCAGTTTCTTTGCCAGCCGGTAGGCCAAAGGACCAGATTCTTCATGGCTGACAAGGGCCTGTTGAATGATCTCATCAATGGCACTATCTTCGAAAGAGAGGCTGACCTCCAGGTTTTCGGGCAATGAGGCCTCTGCCATCTTTACCTGCTGATAGAGTTCTTTGAAGTGTTCAAAAATCGTATCCAGATCGGTCGTGTTTTCCAGGTACATCCCTGCAATAAGCAGCATACGCCTCTCATACAATTCAAGCCCGGAATTCCTCTTGAAATCTTCTGCCCGCTCGAGAATAAATGCTTTGACATTTTCCAGTTCTTTGGATTTCGCCTGTTCAAACCTGGAGGCTCTCATGGAATCGCCAGGGTTCGCGAGAAGGTCTTCAAGCTCAACCCGCGGTGATCCGACCACTTCCGGTGTGACCACAAAAGACTTGATGTCCGTCGATGGAAGGGTCTTTTCAAAGGGAATGAGAACCCGCTCAATGGCGCTCACCAGCCCGCGGGCACCTGTCTTTTCAGTGGCAGCCATGGCGGCCAGCGCATCCAACGCCTCTTCTTCAAACTGAATATCAATTCCGTAAGCCCTGAAATCCCGTTTCTTGCTGATAATGACGGGATTATTAGGGTTTCTCAGGATTTCCAGCAGATCTTCCTTTTTCAACTCATCAAAAACAACGATCACAGGAAGACGGCCCACGAATTCAGATTCAAATCCGAAAGCAACCAGATCCTGTGCCTTCACTTCTTTGAGGATGTCCCAGGGCACCTCGGATGAGCGCACATCGGCTTCGAATCCGATTCCCTGTTGTTGGAGTCTTTTTCTTACGATTTCAGCCAGTTCCCCAAAGGCCCCGCTGACAATAAACAGGATATTCCTTGTATTGACCACACGTTTTTCTTTTTTTCCCGTTCTCCTGTACTGCTCAATGGCCTGTATCTGGGAAATGGGATCGTGCGGGACTTTCAGATCGACTTCAGTTTCTTCCATGGGTTTCAGCAGCGCCCGCTGCACTCCGGTTCTGGAAACATCGTGCCCGATCAAATTGTGTGAAGCGCCTATTTTATCGATTTCATCGATATAGATGATTCCGTTTTCGGCGAGATCGATATTGTCGTCGGCTTCGTACACCAAATCCCTGACCAAATCCTCCACGTCCCCGCCCACATAACCCGTCTCGCTGAATTTTGTGGCATCACCCTTCACAAAAGGGACACCCAGCTTCTGTGCGATAAGCTTGATGATATAGGTCTTTCCCACACCGGTCGGGCCGATCATAAGCACGTTGTTCTTGATCATGCCGACACCGCCCTTTCGTTTGCACGGCGAGGGCTTGTCTGTTTGTTTGATCCGGTTGAAATGGGTGCAGATTTTTGTGGAAAGCACCGCCTTTGCATCATCCTGTTTGACAACGTAGCCATCCAGGTAACTTTCCAGTTCCTCGGGAAGGAGGTCAAAATCGGAGCATTGGGCTCCATCGCTGTTTTTTTTACCGTCATCGTTTTCGTCTTCCCGGGGACGCGGCACCACGAAGGGAGAAACCACTTTTACGCGATTCCCGTATTTTTTCGTCAGGTATTCACTCAGCTCTTTCTCAAGTTCCTTTTGATCCGGAATCCTGCTGTTTTCATCCTCTTTCCCGAGGGCGGTCTTCTTCTCTTCCATGATGATATCCTTTTCATGCCTGTTTTTATTTGATTTTAATATACGCATTGGTGCCGGGTATTGCAAGTCCGACAAGACTGGATCAAACATCCCCACAGGAACGACACTCTAAAAAAGGACTATTCTGTTGACTCAGAGGACCATTTCTTTTACATTCAAAACAGCTGAACATGCCCTCCTGAGACGTCCGGAGGACCGGACTTTTTGGGAAGTCATCAATCAAGGAATCTTCTGCAATCATTAAGGAGTGCCCATCCACAAATGGTTATTTTATCCGATATCGTCGTTATGCTCAAATTTTAATCCTCGAAATACCTCATTGTATTCCTGTGGTTAAAATTTTCCCATGTCTCGATCTCGAACAAACTATCTCATTAGCGGATGGGCACTGAGGAAATAATGCAACGGGGCTTCTCATGCTTTCAAGACTTGAAATAAGGCTTAAACCGGATTTGTTGGACGCAGAAGGGGAAACCGTCCGTCGAAAAGCTCGGCAATACTTTGACTTGGAAGTGGAGGATATCCGGGTCATCAGAGTCCTTACCCTGGAAACTTCCTTGGACGAAGACCGGTTGGAAAGGGTCAGAACGGAGATCTTTACCAATCCGGTGACGGACACGTCCTCCTATGAGCCTCTGGCCCGGGATTTTGACTGGCTCATATGGGTCGGTTTCCGACCTGGTGTAAGAGATACGGCCGGGAGCACCGCTGTTGAAGCGATCGAAGATCTTCTGGAACTGAAACTGCTTGAAGACCATACCGTATATACCTCCAGGCTATATGAAATTCGGGGCAATCTCAGGCGCGATCAGGTGGAAAAGATCGCCAGTGAGCTTTTGGCCAACGATATCATCCAGCAGTGGAAAGTCTTTTTCAACAAGGACTGGCGGCCTGATGAGGGCATTGGCTTCCCTGTCCCGAAGGTCATCCTGGACCACGAACCCCAGGTGAGCACCATCTCCATTGACAGCGATCAAACCCTGAAGCAGCTTTCTGAAGAACGCAATCTTGCCTTGCAGGAAACGGATATCCCGGTCATCAGGCACTATTTTCTCAGGAAAGATATCCTGGACGAAAGACACCGCGTGGGTCTTGATCTTCCCACGGACGTGGAACTGGAGTACATATCCCAGGCCAGGAGTGATCACTGTAACCACAACACCTTCAAAGGCCTCTTTCATTACCGCGACCTGGTTACCGGGCAACATGAAAAAGTGGACGACCTCTTCAAGACCTGCATAGAAAAACCGACCCTCCAGATAAAAGAAAGAAAGGATTGGGTCATTTCCGTCCTCTGGGACAACGCGGGAGTTGCGCGATTCGATGACGACCACTATTACGTGATTACCGGTGAAACCCACAACAGCCCTTCCAACATGGAGGCTTACGGCGGCGCCATCACCGGCATTGTAGGCATCTATCGGGATCCCATGGGAACGGGCAAAGGGGCAAAACTGATACTTGGTTTGTACGGATATTGTGTGGGACCGCGGGATTATGAAGGAGAACTGAAACCCCATCTCCACCCCAGAAGATTGCTGGATGGTGTCATCGAAGGCGTCAGGGACGGTGGAAACAAGAGCGGTATACCAACACCGTATGGTTTGCTGCTGTTCGATGAAAGCTATCTCGGCAAATGCCTTGTCTTTGTAACGGCACTGGGGCTGATGCCGGCCAGAGTTGAAAATCAATCTGCACACGAAAAGACCACAAATCCCGGTGACCTCATTGTCATGTCCGGCGGCCAGGTGGGCAAGGACGGTATCCATGGGGTTACTGCAGCCTCTGAGGCTTTCAGCGAACACACCCCTGCGGGCCATGTTCAGATTGGAGACCCTTACACACAAAAGAAGATGCATGACTTTCTTCTGGAAGCAAGGGATGAGGGGCTTATCGCGTTTATCACAGACAACGGGGGAGGTGGGCTTTCTTCCTCTGTGGGAGAATCCGCGCAATTCAGCAATGGGTGCCGGGTGGACCTGGACAAGGTCCCTTTGAAATATGAAGGTCTGGACCAGTGGGAGATCTGGATATCGGAATCCCAGGAAAGAATGACCATCGCGGTCAATCCGGGAAATCTCCACCGGTTCATGGAGCTTTCTGAAAAGCACTCCGTGGATAGCACGGTCATCGGTGAGTACAATGATTCCGGAATTCTTCAATTGAACTACAAAGGGAAAGTCTGCGCCCACGTGCGCATGGAACTCCTGAAATCGGAATTCCCCCAGTGGAAGTTTGATGCGGAATGGAACCCGCCGGAGGCCCGTGGGCTGACCGAACCGGTTATCAGCGAACCCGAGAAACACGGGGAGCTTCTGAAATCCTTGTTGTCCCGTTCCAACATTTGTTCCAGAAACTGGATTTCAAGGCAGTATGATCACGAAGTTCAGGGCGGAAGCGTGGTCAAGCCGCTGGTGGGTATTCACCGGGACATTCCGAGCGATGCATGCGTCATTCGTCCGATCCTGGACTCCACCAGGGGAATAGCCGTATCCCAGGCCCTTAACCCTTGTTATTCTAAGATTGATACCTACCCCATGGTTGCGGCAACCATCGATGAAGCGGTGCGAAAAGTTGTAGCCGTGGGAGGTGATCCCGAACAGATGGGCGGCGTGGACAACTTCTGCTGGCCGACCATCCAATACCACCCTCGTCGAAATCCCGACGGTAAATACAAGGCCGCTCAACTGGTTCGCGCCAATTGGGCGCTGAGGGACACTTGTCTCACCTACGGGATCCCTCTGCTCTCAGGAAAAGACAGCATGTACATTGACGGAAACCTTGAGGGCCCCTTTGGTGAAAGACGTAAGGTTTCCGGCCTGCCGACGCTCCTCTTTACGGTCAGCACTGTTGTTGAAGATGTGGGCAAGTGTGTCACTATGGACGTCAAGTTTCCGGGGGACCTCGTCTATGTCCTGGGTGAAACGCGAAATGAACTGGGAGGGAGTGAGTATTACCAGATGATGGAGAATGTGGGACTAAACGTCCCCACGGTGAATGCCGAACAGTTTTTACCTCTTTACAGGGCGCTCCACAAGACCATGCAGGAAGACCTTGTCACATCCGCCCACGCGGTTTCCCGGGGCGGTCTGGCCGTCCACCTGGCCCTGGCTGCCATGGGAGGTGATCTCGGTCTCGAGCTCCATCTGGATGAGGTTCCAGGTTCACCAGGACTGGAGCCGGCCCGGATTCTTTATTCGGAATCCTGCGGCCGTTTCATTGTGACTGTGGATCCCTCTCGGAAAGACAGATTCGAAGATTGTCTGGCGGGCATGAGATTTTCGGAGGTAGGCGTCGTGACCCCATCGCCATCTTTGAGAATCAGGAATGAACGTGGAAAGCTCCTGATTGACGAGGAACTTTCCCAGCTCAAGAAATGCTGGCAGGAGCCGTTTGGAGATCTTACATGACATCCGTAAAAGCATTGGTGCTTACCGGTTATGGGTTGAATTGTGATTACGAGACGGATTACGCTCTCCGTCTTGCCGGAGCCGACTCCTTCAGAATGCATATCAATGAAGTGATTTCCGATCACGGCAACACGTTGAAAACCTTTCACATTCTTGTCTTCGGAGGGGGCTTCAGCTGGGGTGACGACCACGGGGCGGGGCTCCTCATGGCATCCAAATTGAAACGGCATCTCGGCGACGATATTGCCCGTTTTATCGATGACGGCAAGCTTATACTCGGCATATGCAACGGGTTTCAATGTCTCGTGAACCTTGGGCTCCTCCCTGCTTTCGATGAGCGCTACGATGAGCGTCGTGCAGCCCTCGCCTGCAATGACAGCGGAAACTTTATCGACACTTGGGTCAAGCTGAAAATCAATCCCGATTCGCCGTGTATATTTACCAGGGGTCTTTCAACGATCGATCTGCCCGTAAGGCATGGTGAAGGGAAGTTCTTTGCCTCGGAGCAGGATATCATTCGCCTTTTCAGGGACAATCAGGTGGTCCTCCAGTACGCTTTGCCCGAGGGTGAGGAGGCGCGTGGTGGGTGGCCCTGGAACCCCAACGGCTCCCTCCGGGACATTGCCGGGATCTGTGACCCCACAGGAAGGGTATTCGGGCTCATGCCCCACCCGGAGGCCTTTAATCACCTTACGAACCATCCCCAGTGGGCCCGCCGGAAACAGGAGAATCTCCGACGGGGTGAAAAGTTCCAGTCTCGAGAGGGCCAAGGAATCCGGGTTTTCAGAAATGCGGTTGAATACCTATCCTCCGCCATTTAGCATCCTGTGATTCCACTTGACATGCCGGGGTCCAAACCGCAATCTTCTGCCGGCGATGCGTGGGGCTGTGAAGGCGGAATTTTCACTTGACCTACCTTCATCCCTGTAGTATGCTCTTTATTTTTCACCCGTTTGAGAGGAGATAGCGCTATGGGTTCGAATATGAAGAAACTGAAACTTGTCCGGGCAAGGCGGTCAAGACCGAACAAGAAGAATATCAAGACATCCATGAAAAGGCTCCAGGACAACCACGAAGCCTTGAAAGCCCTCTCGGAAAAGGACAAGGCCTGAATCAAACAGGGCCTTCCCTTCAAAAAAGTCTTTCCAAATCCGACCCGCTTCCTTGGAAGCGGGTTTTTTGTCTCTTCTTTATTAAAATTCAGCATAACCCCGGAAAGGAGTCGTCATGAAAGAAGTCGTTATCGTTTCAGCCTGCCGCACGGCGGTCGGCGCTTTTGGAGGAACCCTTCGCGATCTCAACGCCGCCGTTATTGGAAGCATCACCATGAAAGAAGCCGTCAGGCGGGCGGGCATCGACCCGGCCCTCATTGATGACGTCCGATATGGCTGTTGTATGGAGCCCACAGACGCATTGAATGTGGCACGTGTGTCCGCCCTCATGGCCGGCATCCCCGACACGGTTACAGCCGCGACGGTCAACCGCGTTTGCATTTCCGGGATGGAGGCCGTCGTCTCCGGCATGGCCATGATCCAGGCCGGGCTGGCCGATGTCATCCTGGCGGGAGGGGTGGAACACATGTCCGGAATTCCCTACTCGGTCCCTAACGCGAGATGGGGCTGTCGTCTACAGGATCATGTCTTTGTGGACAACATGATCCACGCGCTCCACTGCGGTTCCCATCTGATTCCCCACCCCGAGGACGGGCCTGTGAAAGAAGGCATGCCTCTCGAACTCTTCAAAGGCAAGCCCTATATCATGGGGCATACGGCTGAATTCATCGCCCAGCTACACAACATCAGCAGGGAAGAGATGGATGAAGTGGCCCTTCGGAGCCACAACAATGCGGAGAGGGCTACGCTGGAGGGCGACTTCAAAGAAGAAATCGTACCCGTGGAGATTCCACAAAAAAAGAAGCGGCCGCCCGTTGTTTTCGACAAAGACGAGCATTTTCGGCCCGGTCTCACCCTGGAAGATCTCAGGAAACTGGCGCCGGCCTTTGTCCCGAACATCGGGAAAGTGACGCCCGGGAATTCCTCCGGTATCAACGACGGTTCCAGCGGCATGGTTGTCATGTCAGCGGAAAAGGCCAGGGAGCTGGGCATCCAGCCCATCGCCAGGATCCGCGCTGTGGGCCGGGGAGCATGTCATCCATCCGTCATGGGGTTGAGCCCGGTTCCTGCAGTCAGGAACCTGCTGGAAAGAAATCCGGACATCAAACTGGAAGATTTCGAACTCATCGAAGTGAACGAGGCGTTTGCCGCCCAGTATCTGGGATGTGAAAAGGAACTGGGACTCAACCGGGAAATCACCAACATCAACGGCTCCGGCATCGGTCTGGGACATCCTGTGGGATCAACCGGGTGCAGAATCATGGTGACACTGCTCTACGGCATGAGAAAGCACGGCAAAAATCTTGGACTCGCGACCCT
>CAYUCJ010000061.1:0-5024 GCA_964443285.1 uncultured Desulfobacteraceae bacterium
CGCCGAGGCCGTGCTCAACCGCCGCCGGGAAATCCCCCCCCCCCCCCTGGTGCTGGGCGTTGCAGAATCGCTCGGGGCAACCTACATCGGCATGGGTTACAGGGAGATGATCGGATACGTCATTTTCGTGCTGGTGCTGATTTTTTTGCCGGGCGGTCTCAAACGGCTCACCAGGATTTAGGGGGAGGGAATCATGAAACCAAAACACATTGTTCTCGCAATTCTGGGCCTCATTTCCCTGGTGTTTCCTCTCCTGATCCATTCGGACTACTACCAGCACTTGGTCATCATTGCCCTCATGTGGGTGGTCATCGGTTCTTCCTGGAATCTCCTGGCGGGCTATACGGGCCAGGTCTCCTTCGGGCATGCCATCTTTTTCGGCGTCGGGGCCTACACGGCGGGTATTTTCGTGACAAAACTGGATGTCTCCGCCTGGTGGGGCATGATGTTCGGTGGCATCACAGCGATGATCATCGCCCTTTTCGTCGGGTGGATCTGCTTCAGGCTCAGGGGCCCCTATTTTGCACTGGCCACCCTTGCAGGCGGTGAGATCTTCCGTTTGGTGGCCACCAACTGGGAGGGGTTGACGGACGGCATGGTCGGGATCCTGATTATACAGACATTCAGGAGCAAACTACCTTACTATTACATCGCCCTGGCCCTGGCAGCCACAACGATCTACGTGATCCACCTCATCATGAAATCCAAGCTGGGGTTCTATTTCGTCTCCATTCGGGAGGATGAGGATGCTGCGGAATCCTTCGGAATAAATGCGAGCCTGTACAAGAACCTCTCCCTCCTGGTCAGCGCTTTTTTTACCGGAATGGCCGGGGCCTTCTATATGAACTACATGGCATTCATCGATCCCGAGGTGGTCTTCTCTCTCCACTATGTATCCATCATGGCCATTCTCGTGGGAATCGTCGGAGGTGTGGCCACGATCATGGGGCCCGCGGTCGGGGCCTTCGTCATGGTCGGCGTGCAGGAACTTTTCAGGAGTTCCTTTTTCGGACTGGCCCCTGAATGGGTGAGCCAGGGACATGCCCTCGTCTTTGGTCTCCTGGTGGTTTTCGTCATCATGTTCCTGGCCAATGGGATCGTGGGAGACTGGACCAAGATCAAGAGACACGTCTTCAGGATGCGGGTGACAAGCTGATTCCGTTTTTCCCGTCCACTACCGTTGCTGGGCATGCGTGAAGAGGAGTATCCGGATGGCCGTTCTAGAAATAAAAAATCTCACAAAGGATTTCGGTGGCCTTCGGGCCGTCAATAATGTCAGTTTTCATGTGAACGAGGGCGAAATCCTGGGGCTCATCGGTCCAAACGGATCGGGAAAAACGACTATTTTCAATTGTATCAACCACTACTTCCCTATCACTTCAGGCGATATTCTCTTCAAAGGGAAAAGCATCAAGGGAATGAAGACCTATAAAATCTGTCACCTTGGGATCGGGAGAACCTTTCAGGTGGTGAAACCCCTCAAGAGATTGACAGTGCTGGACAATGTAACGGCCTCGGCATTCTGCAGGGTGCACAGCATCGCAGAAGCCAGGGAGGTCGCCCGGGAAATACTGGAGTTTTGCGGCATCTATGGCGAACGGGACAAAGCGGCCAAGAGCCTTCCCATCGGAGGTAGGAAACGCCTCGAGATTGCCCGTGCCATGGCCACCAGACCGAAAATCATCCTCCTGGACGAGACAGCGGCAGGCCTTAATCCCACTGAGCTGGACGAAGCCATTGATCTCATTAAGAAAATTAGAGAGAACGGCACATGTATCCTGATCGTGGAACACATCATGAAGGTCATGATGACCATATCCGATCGCATACACGCCATCAATTTTGGGACGACCATTGCACAGGGCACACCGGAGGAGGTCGCCAACAATCCGGCCGTCATCGAGGCCTACCTGGGAGAAGAATATGCTCAAGGTTAACCACATAGACGTACATTACGGGGACCTCCAAGTCATCTGGGACGTCACCTTTGAAGTGAAAGAAAAGGAAATTCTCGTCCTTGTGGGTGCTAACGGCGCCGGTAAATCCACCACAATCAAGGCCATATCCTCTCTGGTGAAACCCTCACAGGGAACGATCGAATTCAGGGGGAAACGTCTGGATCAGTTGCCCCCCTACAAGATCATCGAGCTCGGTATCGTCCACGTCCCGGAGGGCCGGCGGCTTTTCCCGGACATGAGCGTTGAAGAAAACCTGATTATGGGGTCGCTCCACGGCAGGGCCAAGGAACAAAGATCTCGGAGCCTGGACCGCGTGTACGATCTTTTCTCGCGACTGGAAGAACGAAAAAAGCAGAACGCGGGAACGCTTTCCGGGGGAGAGCAGCAGATGCTCGCCGTGGGCCGGGGCATGATGTCCCTGCCGGAGCTGATGATGTTTGATGAACCCTCTCTCGGACTGGCTCCCCTCCTGGTCCAGGAGATCTTCGGCCTGGTCAAAACGATCAACAAAGAGGGCGTCACGGTCCTCCTCGTAGAGCAGAATGTGAGGCTAACTCTGGCCATGTGCCACCGTGCATACGTGCTCGAAAACGGTCGTGTCGTACTGGGAGGCCAAGGTGCAGAGCTCCTGGAAAATGCACACGTAAAGGAGGCCTTTCTGGGAATATAGCCTTTCACCCGCCTGCGGTACACAGAGTCTGAAGTACGCTTCCTCGCTCGTTCGAGCGGACAAGCCGATCGCCCTCAAACCAGGATTCTTCCGGTTTTCTTTTGAGGAAAAATTTGCCTTGACAGATTTTTTCCCAAGGGTTAGGCATAGCGGGGAAACACAGAGAATAAACGGTTCTAGAAACCATCAAAAATCTTATGGAGGTTTAGACATGAACAACTTTTTGGAAGGGGGCATGAAGAACCCGTTGAAGATTCAGGACAACACCTTCCGTGACGGGCATCAGTCCCTCCTGGCCACCAGGATGAGGACGGAGGACATGCTCCCCATCGCAGAAAAAATGGACGATGTGGGGTTCTGGGCAATGGAAGTTTGGGGGGGCGCGACCTTCGATACCATGCACCGCTTTCTGGGCGAAGATCCTTTCGAGCGGATACGAACCCTCAAGAAATACATCAGGAAAACGCCATTCTCCATGCTGTTGAGAGGACAGAATCTCGTCGGTTACAGGAACTATGCCGACGACGTGGCCCGGCTGTTCGTGGACAAGGCCTGTGAGGCTGGGATGGACGTTTTTCGCGTCTTCGATGCTCTGAATGATTTCAGAAATTTTAGGACCGTTGTGGAGCGTATCAAGGCCAACGGCAAGCACTTTCAGGGGACGATCTGCTATTCGCTCACCGAAAGACGCATGGGCGGAGACGTATTCAACCTGGAATATTATCTGAAAAAAGCAAAAGAAATTCAAGACATGGGAGCCGACACCCTCTGCCTGAAAGACATGGCAGGCATCATGGCCCCTTTTGACATTGCCAAAATCGTGACCGAGCTGAAAAAGGTGATCACCATCCCCATTCATCTGCACACACACTATACCAGCGGCATGGCCTCCATGGTCTACCTGGCAGCCATCATAGCCGGTGTGGATATCGTGGACACCTGCCTGGCGCCTTTTGCACTGCGGACCTCCCAGCCGGCTGTTGAACCCATCGTGGCAACCCTGTTTGAAACCGACCGGGATACCCAGCTGGATCTTCATCTCCTTTTGGAATTGGGTGACTACATCGAAACCGTTGCCCCCAAGTACCGCGATTATCTGGCCAAGAACAGGATGTCCGTCATCGATACCGCTGTCCTCGCCCACCAGATCCCCGGGGGCATGATTTCCAATCTGGTGAACCAGTTAAAGGAGGCCAAGGCTCTTGATCGCCTGCCCGAAGTGCACGCAGAGATCGCTATTACGAGGAGAGAACTGGGAACGCCGCCCCTGGTCACCCCCACGAGCCAGATCGTGGGGGTCCAGGCGGTGTTGAACGTCCTTTTCGGGAGATACAAGATGGTGACGAACGAGGTCAAGGACCTTGTGTATGGGCTTTACGGAAAAACCCCGACTCCAGTAGACCCCGATGTTCAGGAGAAGGTCCTGAAAAACTACAAACGGGGTCAAACACCCGTGACCGGCCGAGCCGCAGACTATCTGGAACCTGAACTCGAAGAGGACAGGAAGAAGATAGGCGACCTGGCAAGGGATGATTTTGATCTGATCATCTATGCCCTTTACCCGAGAACGGGCGAGCAGTTCCTGAAATGGAAATACGGCCTTGAAGAAAGACCCCCCGAGGTCAAACCCAAGACCCTCGAGGATATCCGAAAAGAGGATGAGGCCATGGCGGCTGCCATAGAACAGGTCTGCAAATCGCTGTAGACCCGCGTGCAAGGGGGGTGTAACGCAAACCCTTAATGTGTAACAAAACAGAAGACGCTTATTTTCGTTTTCTTTCGGTTGAGCCCCACGGGCAAGCCCGTGGGGCCATTTGATTCGGCGGAAATGATTGAAATGGGTCTTACTTACCCAATCGGGAGGTGTTAACAATGGCTATGGATACCGCCATTTATGTCCGTTCTCCGAGCAGGACTTCAGCCTACCTTGACTGGCTCCAGATGCTGACGGGGGCGGGGCTGATTTTCTTTATGTGGAGTCACATGTTGCTCGTGGCCAGCATCAATTTTGGCGCTGATACCATGAACACCATTGCCCACTTCTTTGAGGCCACCTATATGGCCCAGGTGGGGGGCCCGCTCATCGGAGCGACCTTTCTCCTCCACTTCATCCTGGCCGCACGCAAGGTGCCATTTCGGACCGAGCAACAGTCGACTATCTGGAACCACAGCCGCACGCTCCACCATTTGGATACATGGCTCTGGCTCATCCAGGCATCCACCGCCATGGTTATTTTGATTATGGGGTCCGTTCACATGTGGACCGTGCTCACCGACCTGCCCATTACCGCTGCCAAGAGCGCGGCCAGAATTCAAGGGGGATTCTGGCTGGTCTTTTATTTGATTCTCCTCCCCATGGTGGAACTGCACGTGGGGATCGGGTTTTATCGGATCGC
>CAYUCJ010000061.1:5124-11876 GCA_964443285.1 uncultured Desulfobacteraceae bacterium
GCCGTTCTCCTCAGCATCGTGCCGCCCCGGCGCTCCCATTCGTCTGCGGCCCAGGGTGGCATGCAGGCTTCTCTGGCCAATTGTATCATGGGAGACGGGGATAACCCTGACGTGCATTTTGAAGACACGGTCAAGGGTTCGGATTGGGGCTGCGACCAGGAGGTCGCCCGTCTTTTTGCTGAAACCGCACCCAAGGCGGTGCGTGAGATGGCCTTTTGGGGGATACCCTGGAACCGGGTGGTGTCGGGAAAGTCCACCTATTTCAAGGGTGGAAAACAGTACGAAAAGGTTGAGGCCGAAGAAAAGGAAGGACTGATCACGGCCCGTTCCTTCGGCGGCACAGCCAAATGGCGGACGTGTTACACGTCAGATGGGACCGGGCATACCCTTCTTTACACCATGGACAACAAAGTTGTGGAGTTAGGGATCAAAGTTCGCGACCGAATGGAGGCCATATCTCTCATTCACGACGGTGAGACCTGCTTGGGGGCCATTGCCAGGGACCTCAAAACAGGAAGGCTGAAGGCCTATTTGGCCAAGGCCACACTGATTGCCACCGGTGGTTATGGTCGCATCTACCGGGAAACCACCAATGCGGTGATCAATGATGGGGGCGGTGCCGTCATCGCTCTCGATACAGGCCATGTCCCTATTGGAAACCCTGAGGCCATCCAATTTCACCCGACCGGTATTGTTCCCACGCACATTCTGGTGACCGAGGGATGCCGGGGCGATGGCGGCACCCTCCTGGATGTCAATGAAAAGCGATTCATGCCGGAGTATGAGCCTGAAAAAGCGGAACTGGCCTCCCGGGACGTGGTGTCGAGATGGATGACCCACCATATCAAGCTCGGGCTTGGAGCTAAAGGTCATTACGGTGATCATCTCTGGCTGGATATCCGGCACCTCGGCGCGAAGCACATCAAGACCAAACTCAGGGAAGTGGAGGAGATCTGCAACAACTTCCTGGGAATTGACCCCATTACCCAACTGATTCCGGTCCGTCCGGTCCAGCACTACACCATGGCGGGCGTCAGAACGAATAAAGATGGCGCTGCCTACGGGCTGCAGGGACTCTTTGCCGCAGGCGAGGCGGCCTGCTGGGACCTGCACGGGTTTAACCGTCTGGGCGGAAACTCTTTGGCCGAAACCATCGTAGCCGGCAAGATCGTCGGTGAAAAGATCGGTGAATTTCTGAAGGGGTATGAAGTAACGTTCGATACACGGACTGTGAAGGATTGCATGGCCAGGGAACAGGAACGTATCCAGCGGCTCATATCTGGAAGTGACGGCCATGAGGATGTGTATCAAATCCGTAACGCCATGCAGGATGAGCTCATGGACCGGGTCGGGATCTTCAGAAACGGAGGAGATCTCCTCAAGGCGGTGGAAAATCTACAGGAAATTTATGATCGCGCAAAGAAGGTGGGGTTACGGTCCAACGGGAACGGGGCCAATCCTGAATTGGCTTTGGCCATAAAGATCCGAGGCATGGCCCGGTTGGCCATATGTGTGGCCTACGGGGCCCTCCAACGGACAGAAAGTAGAGGGTGCCACGCTCGCGAGGACTATGAGGCCCGGGACGACAGGGGCTGGCTCAACCGCACGCTTGCAACCTGGAAGGAAGGAGAGACACTCCCCATCCTCAATTACGAGCCTGCATCCAAGGTGATGGAACTCCCACCGGGAAGCCGTGGATATGGAGCAACAAAGATCATCAGTGCTCAGACAGAACTCTCAGAAAAAGAACCAGAATCTATCATTGGAGACTAGAATGTCCAGGAAGCTGAAATTCAATGTATTTCGCTATAATCCGCTGGAGCCTGATTCTGTTCCGCACACCGATACGTTCCACTTGGAAGAAACGGACAGCATGACCCTTTTTATTGCCCTGACGCGGATCAGGGAAGAGCAGGATTCATCTCTTCAGTTTGATTTTTGCTGCCGGGCCGGGATTTGCGGATCTTGCGCAATGGTGATTAACGGCAGACCGAACCTTGCCTGCAAGACCCTCACCAAAGATCTCCCTGAAGAGATCACTCTCATGCCCCTCCCTGTCTTCAAGCTGATCGGGGACCTCTCGGTCGACACGGGAACCTGGTTCAGGGGTATGAACGAAAAGGTCGAATCATGGATTCACACCCAAAAGGTCATTGATCCTGATGCACAGGAAGAAAGAATGGATAACGTTCTGGCTGAAGAGATCTATGAGCTGGAGCGCTGCGTGGAGTGCGGCTCTTGCGTGGCAGCTTGCGGAACGGCCAATATGAGAGAAGACTTCGTGGGGGCTGTTGCCCTGAATCGCATCGCCCGCTTCATGCTGGACCCGAGAGATCAGAGGAAGGAACGGGAATATTTCCACGTCATAGGAACGGACGAGGGGATCTTCGGTTGCATGGGGCTTCTGGCCTGCGAGGATGTTTGTCCGAAGAATCTTCCCCTGCAGGACCAACTGGGCATCCTACGGCGAAAAATGGGATGGAGCGCGGTCAAGCATCTGTTCAGCTTTTCAAGTACAGCCAAGGGTTGAATCATCCTCCAATAAAAGGAGCGCTAACTATGCGAAAAAAAGTAACTGTCGTTGGAGCCGGGAATGTAGGTGCTACTGCAGTCATGAGACTTGCAGAAAAGGAACTGGCCGATGTTGTCTTGATCGACATCCTCCAGGATGTTCCTGCAGGGAAGGCGCTTGATCTTCTGGAGGCAGCGCCAATCGAAAAACATGATTCACGGATCATTGGCGCTTCGGGGGATTACAGTGAGGCAAGAGGTTCCGATATTGTTATCATTACCGCCGGCATCCCGAGAAAGCCCGGTATGAGTCGGGATGATCTCCTGTCGACAAATATGGGGATCATGGAATCCGTCGTCAAGGAGGTCGCTTCGGTTGCTCCGGAGAGCGTTCTCATTATTGTAAGCAACCCGCTGGACGCCATGTGTCACATCGCCCTGGAGGTTTCGGGCTTTCCCAAAAACAGGGTGTTGGGGATGGCGGGTGTGCTGGATTCGGCCCGTTTTCGGGCTTTCATTTCCATGGAACTGAACGTTTCTGTAGAAAACACCCATGCCTTTGTTCTTGGTGGTCATGGTGATACGATGGTTCCTCTTCCTCGATACTCTACTGTTGCAGGAATCCCTATCACCGAGCTACTGTCTCCTCAACGCATTGATGCGCTGGTAGAGAGAACGCGAAATGGTGGGGCTGAAATCGTTGGTCTCCTCAAAACGGGAAGCGCCTATTACGCTCCCGCATCGGCCGCAGTTGAAATGGCCGAAGCGATTCTCAAAGATAAGAAGAAGATATTGCCTTGTGCAGCCTACCTTCAAGGGGAGTACGGGATAAATGATCTTTTTATCGGTGTACCGGTTAAACTGGGAGCTAAAGGGATAGAGGAGATCATTGAGATACGGCTGTCGAATGAAGAAGAAAAAGCGCTTCGTCATTCTGCAGACGCCGTTCAGCTGCTTACAGATGACCTTAAACGATTAAAGGCGTCAAGTTAAAGAGAAGCGCCCCCCTATCTCCCTTACAATCGATGTACCCTTGCCGGAAGAAGCCTTTGTCGCGATCGGCATTTTTTGGATGATGAGGAGCAGGTGGAAGGATGAATTTTAGAAGAAGAAAGATATCAGGCGCCAGCAAAGAGAATACGGCGAAGCCACGGGCAGAGCAGCTCGACGTGGCAGCGAACGATGGTTGCCTTGACGCCAAGCCCTTCACGAATATTTTCAAGACCTCCCCCATCGGCATCTTTATTGTGCAGGACCGGAGGCTTTGTTTTGTGAACCCGGAGTTTCAACGGATATCAGGCTATGGTGAAGACGAGCTGGTGGCGAATGAGGCTTCCATGCTGGTCCTTCCCGAGGACTGGCCGATGGTCAAAGCCAACGCCAAGAAGATCCTGAAGGGAGAGAGGACAACACCTTATCTCTACAGGGCCGTCGATAAGAAGGGTGATATTAAATGGATTCTCGAATCCGTTACCTCCATCCAGTATGACGGCAGGCAGGCCGTACTGGGTTATTTCATGGACAACACCGATCGCGAACACGCAAATGAGGCCCTGGGTCTCTCGGAAGAAAAATTTCATAAAGCCTTTCGTTCGAGTCCCGACTGGATTGTCATCAGCACGCTGGAAGACGGCTTTTATATCGACGTGAATGAGGCTTTCCTCGAAACAACAGGCTACCGGCGGGACGAAGTTATCGGCCGGACTTCAAGTGAACTCGGCATATGGGCGGATCCTGAAAAGCGGGAAGAGATGGTCGAGGTTCTGCTCCAGAAGCAAGTGGTCAGGAACCTTGAAGTCCAATTTCGAATGAAGTCAGGGGAATTCCGTTTTGTGCTCTGGTCTGCTGAAGTCATCCACTATGGCGACGAAACATGTCTCATAGCCGTAACACGCGATATCACAGCGAGAAAACGTGAGGAGCAGGAGCGTCTTGAAAAAGAAAAGCTTCAAAGTGTCCTGGAGATCGCCGGGGCCACATGCCATGAGTTGAACCAGCCCCTGCAGTACATCTATTATCTCCTTGATGAAATCATGGAAGAAAACCCGGACAACAAGGCGGCCGTCGAACTCAAGAAACAGTGCGATCGCATGAAAGAGGTCACGGCCAAGATGGAAAACATTACGACCTATGAAACAACGGAATATGTCAAAGGCGAGAGAATGATCGATATCAGCAAGGCCTCAAAGGTCTAAAAAGAGGAAAGCCCTTTCAATGAAACATCTTTTCAGCCCCTTTACCCTGAAGGGATGCCGGCTCAAGAATCGCATTGTCATGCCGGCACTCGCTTCCTTCCTCATAGGGAATGACGGAGAAATCACCGAAAAGACCATTGAACACTACCGGTTGCGAGCTGCCGGTGGCCCCGCCATGGTCATCATGGAGGCATGCGCGGTATCTCCTGAAGGCGTCGTCTCCCGACACCAGGCCAGGATATTTGATGACCGCTTTCTGGACGGTCTATCACGGATCGCCCAGGCGATAAAAGCGGAAGGCGCGGTTCCCGCCCTTCAGATCCACCATGGGGGAAGGCAGACGTCCTTCAGGATAATCAGGCAAAAGCCTCTTGGGCCCTCTCCCCTGCCCTGTCCGGCCATTCGTGGGGAGGTGGAACCCCTCAGCAAGAACGGCATCCAGGCACTGGTGTCCAAATTCGCCGACGCGGCCGAGCGTGCTGTTGAAGTGGGATTCGAACTCGTTGAGATACACGGTGCGCACGGCTACCTTGTCAACCAGTTCCTCTCCCGGTTTTCCAACATCAGGGATGACGAATACGGCGGGGATATTGCCGGCAGAACACGTTTCGCCAAGGAAATAATCGTGGAAATCCGCAAACGCATAAGCAAAGATTTTCCCCTTTCCTTCAAAATCAGTGCACAGGAATTCTGCCCCGATGGTCTCACTGTTGAGGAGAGCATACCTATCCTGAAGCTTCTCGTTGAAGCAGGTATCGATGTGGTCCAGGTTTCCGCCGGCAATGATGCAACGCCCGAATGGATCTGTCAGCCCATGTTTATGAAACAGGCCTGCCTGGCAGAAAGCGCGGAGCGGATCAAAAAGGCGCTGGACATTCCGGTCATGGCCGTCGGGAGGATCAACGGACCCTTAATCGCTGAAGAAATCCTTGAAAAGGGCCAGGCTGACCTGGTCTGTATCGGGAGAGGACTTCTGGCAGACCCGGAAATGCCGAAAAAGGCCGAAGAAGGTCGTCTCGATGAAATACGGACCTGCATCGCCTGCAACACCTGCATGGAATCCATTTTCCGCAGGGGGCGTGTGGAGTGCCTTGTCAACCCCACTTTGGGTCGCGAAAAGGACATGGCCCTGATTCCGGCTCGGATCAAACGGAAAGTGATGGTGATCGGTAGCGGCCCCGGGGGAATGAATGTGGCTTGGGTTGCAGCCAGAAGGGGGCACGAGGTCCATCTTTTCGAAAAAGGGGACGCCCCCGGAGGTCAGTTGCTCATCGGAACTGTCACAGGATACAAGAAAGAATTGCTCCACTTGATCCGGTTTCAAGAAAAGCAGATAGAGAAATTCGGTGTGAAATGTCATTTCAATTGTGAAGCAACTGTGGAGACGGTGGAAAAAGAACAACCCCAGGTGGTCGTTCTGGCAACGGGTTCCCTGCCGCTCATGCCCGACGTGGAGGGGATCGACAATTCCATTGTTACCTCCCCCGACAAGGTATTCCACGGTGGAATTCCTGCGCCCCAAAAGACGGTGATCATCGGTGGGGGGGCCACCGGGTGCGAAGTCGCACACCATCTTTCACAGGCCGGAAGTGATGTCACCATCGTGGAAATTCTGCCTAAGGCGGGGAAAGCGCTGGAAAGCATGACCAGGAAAATCCTCCTCCGCCAGCTGCGCTCAATGGAGGTCAGGATCCTGACCCAAACCAGTCTCACGAAAGTTGAAGATCACGGGGTGGTCGTGACTGACGGTGAAGGCAACGTGTCTCTGCTCGAAGCGGAAAGCGTGGTCATCGCCATAGGCAACAGGCCGGACAACAGGCTTTTCGAACAGCTTGAACCCCTGGGATACGAGATCCACCGCATCGGGGACTGTCTGGAGCCACGGAGCGCCAAAGCCGCCATTTATGAGGGAGCCGTGCTGGGCCGCTCTATTTAACCTTCAGTTTCTCGTAGGCCTCCTGTATATCCCTGAAACGTTTTTCAGCGAGCGCCTGGAATTCCTTTCCGAGGTGCGACACCTTATCGGGGTGATACTTGTTGACCAGA
>CAYUCJ010000062.1:0-2808 GCA_964443285.1 uncultured Desulfobacteraceae bacterium
CACAGAACCGGACCAGGATGTCGGAAACCAGGAGTCTCTTGAGCGGAAGCGACATCCTGCCAAAGAGGTTGAGGGGGTTCCTTTCAGGGGCAACGCCGTTTCCTGGTGACGGAGGGTCCTCCTCAATGAGGACCTGCTGAAGAATGAGCGCCACAATGGAAAACAGGAGTGCCACCACAAAGGCGATGCGAACGCCGGTTTGTTCCCCCCAGATGCCGATGCAGATCCCGCCCAGCACCGGCCCGAGGCCCATGGGAATTCTCCGGACCAGGGAGTGCATGGATACCCCCATGGTGCGCTTGTTCATGGGAAGGACCCGTGCCACAAGGCCCATGGTAGCCGGCAAAGAGACGGCCGTCCATGACAGAAAAAAGACGGCTCCCACCAAGACGGCCTGCCAGGCCGGCACCAGGATAACAATGATGAAACCCATCATGGCGACAATATTGAAAACCAGCAATGCCCGCTTGGTTCCAAAGCGCTCGGAAAGGTACCCGCCGGGGAAGGAATAAAGGGCCGACAGGAGGTTGTCGAGGCCGTTGAGGAAGCCGATGGACAGGGCACCCCCTCCCAGGGCCAGCAGATAGATGGGGAGGAAACGCTCCGCCATCTTTTCGCCCATCCCCACGAGGATGACCATGCTCAACATGCCCACCGTGCTTCTTCTCAGCCCCAGAAAGCTCGTAATGTGTCTTGATCTATCCATTCTCATGGTCCATTCGGATTTCTCTGCTTGTCAAGAGACTGAACTGGTTAAACGCCCCCCAGCCTGTTAAGTCTGTAATAGATGCCCTTTTGATCCATCAGTTCGTTGTGGGTGCCTTGCTCCCGGATCCTCCCCTCGTGAAGGACGATAATCCGGTCGGCATCACGGATAGTGGCGAGCCTGTGGGCGATCACCAGGGTGGTGTGGGTAGCGGTCATACGGGAGAAGGCATCCCGGATCAGGTTTTCCGTCTCCGGGTCCACGCTGGAAGTGGCCTCGTCCAGGATGAGGATCCGCGGATCGGCGGCGACCCCCCTGGCAAAGGAGAGGAGCTGTCTTTCTCCAACCGAGAGCGTGGAACCCGCCTCCCCTATTTCCTGGCGCAATCCATCGGGAAGTTTTTCTATGAGCGCGTCCAGGTTGACCCTTCCCATGGCGGCTTCGACAACGGAAGAGGCCACTCCCTTTTTCCCAAGGGTGATATTGTCTGCCAGATTGCCGTCAAAAATGAATACATCCTGCATGACCAGGCCGATCTGATTCCGAAGGGTTTCTTTGGGCCAGTCTCTCAAGTCCACACCATCCAGGAAGATGGCCCCGCTGTCGGGATCATAGAAACGTTCGATGAGGTTGGCAATGGTGCTTTTCCCGGAGCCTGTTCGCCCGACGATGGCAACCGTTTCACCGGGTTGCAGCTCGAATGAGACGTTGTGGAGCACGGTCTCTTTCTTGTCGTAGGAAAAGGAGACGTCCTTGACCATCAGGTGTCCCGAGGGGTCGGATGGAACCTTCGGGTCTTCCGGTTCCGGGATGAATTCCCTGTAGTCCATGAATTGAAAGATCCTCTCCGTTGAGGCCATGGCCGACTGCATGATGTTGTATTTTTCGGAGATGTCCCTGATGGGCTTGAAAAACATCTGTATGTAGCTGATGAAGGCCACCAGAGCGCCCAGGGTAAGGCGCTGCTCAATGACCTTTCCGCCCCCGTACCAGATGACCAGTGCGATCCCCAATGAGGAGAGGAGTTCCATGATGGGCATGAAAACGGCGAACACGCGGATCTGTTTCATACCGGCCTGAAAGTTGTCCAGATTGATTCTTTCAAGCCTCTCCAGCTGGCTCTCCTCCGCGCAGAAGAGCTGGATGATGCGCATGCCTTTGAGCCGTTCCTGTAAAAAGGCGTTGATGGCCGCAACCGTTGAGCGAAGTGTCCGAAAGGCCTCTCTTGCCATGGAGCTGAAGAGGAAGGTCAGGGCGAAAATAAAGGGGATGAGGGCAAAACAGGTCAGGGCCAATTGCCAGTTGAGGTAAAGCAGTATGCCCAGGATGCCCACCACGATAAAGAAGTCTTTGAACAGGGTCACGATGACGGACTTGAACATCTCGTTGAGATTTTCCACATCGTTCGTGACCCTGGTTACGAGCCTGCCCACCGGGTGGCGGTCAAAGAACCGAAGGGCCTGCTTCTGGATCGTTTCGAAGAGCTGGAGCCGGATATCCTGCATGATATGCTGTCCTGCATATTCCAGGAGATAGAATTCCCCATAGCCCAAACCGAAGGCGACGCACAGAACCATCAGCAGAAGTCCGCCCACGACGGCTACCCCGTGGAGGTCCGCGCTGCGCACCGCGGCAATCTCCCCGGTGCTGAGTCCACGCAACCTGGCATGCCTGACGATGAAGGAACCATCGCTCATGGGCTCAAGGAAAGGTCTCAACTTCAGCGGAATCTCGGTCCGGGCGGAAGCCGGGATTCGATAATAGACCTCGCTGGAGAGGAGCCCCTTCGATTGAAGAAGATGGCGTTCGGCAGGATCCGCTTTATTGAGATCCGCCTGGGAGATGATCGAAAAAGACCCGGGTTTCCCTGCGATCAGGACCCGGGAATACTTCTCGAAGAAACGATTCCCCGGAGGTCTTTCCGTGGAAGACACCTTGTACCACGAAGAGACGATATAGCGGTCAATGGCGATCTTTGAGAGATAGGGAACGGCCAGGTCAAAGACCGTGATCAGGACTGAGAGGAAAAGGGCCAGAAGCAGGATGTTCAGGTAGGGCAACGCATAGCCGGACAAACGCCGCAACAACTTCAAGTTGTAGGG
>CAYUCJ010000062.1:2908-11870 GCA_964443285.1 uncultured Desulfobacteraceae bacterium
AATTCCTCCTCCAGGCGTCTTTCTTCGTAGAGCCTGGCATAGAGCCCGCCTTTCTTGAGGAGCGCGGGGTGTTCGCCCTGATCAACGACCCTGCCGTTATCTAGAACCACCACCCTTTCAACGCGAGCCAGGGTCGAGGCCCTGTGAGAAACAATGAGGTTGGTCTTCTGTTTTCTGAAGGCCAGAAGCCGATCCAGCATCAGTTCTTCCGTTCTCGTATCCACCATGGAAAACGCGTCGTCGAGGATCAGGACCGCGGGATCGGAAAGAAGAGCCCTGGCTACCGTGAGGCGTTGTCTCTGACCGCCCGAGAGGGTCATGCCCCTCTCTCCCAAAATGGAATCCACCCCCTCTTCAAGGGATTCCACCTCTTCCCTCACCACTGAGATTTCAAGAATCTTCCTCAGATCCCCGTCTGATATTCCTTTTCTCCCCATCAGGATGTTTTCACGAATGGTCTCGGAAAAGAGGAAGACCTCCTGGGTGACAAACCCGATATTCTTTCGGAGAAATTCCAGCGGAAGCCGATGGATGTCCTGCCCGTCCACAAGGACCGTGCCGGGCGGCGCTTCAATGAGGCGTACCAGGGACTCCAGAAGAGACGTTTTCCCTGAACCCACCCTTCCCACAAGGGCTACGGTCTCCCCTGCAGTGATGTTCAGGTTGATGTCCTCGAGCTGTAGAGTGTTCTTGCCCGGGTATTGAAAGGAGAGGCCCCTGATCTCGATCTCACCGCGCATCCGGCTAACGGAAAACCCATCCGACAATCCTCTGATTTCGGACGGTTCATCGAGAATGCCGTTGATCCTGCGCATGGAAGCGGAACCGCTCTGAAACAGATTGGTTACCCATCCCATGGCCATCATGGGCCATGTGAGCAGATTCAGATAGCTGATAAAGGCTACGAAATCACCGGTGGTGATCTGCCCGAGAATAGCGAACCGCCCTCCCATCCATAGCACGATAGCGAGCCCCATATTGGTAAAAACAACCATCATGGGGAAAAAGAAGGCCAGGGTTTTTGCCAGGCTCAGGTTATGGGACACATAACGCTCCCCTTCCGTCTCTACGCGCTCACGTTCCCATTGCTCGCGATTGTACGCCTTGACGACCCGAACGCCGGCAAAAGCCTCTCGCACCCGCTCCGAGACATCGGCGAAGGATTTCTGCACCCTTTCGAACCCCGTTGACATGCGTTTCGTAAGTACCCGGGTGAGCAGCACGATCACGGGGGCCGGGATGAGAGAGACCGCGGTAAGCTTCGGGCTTATGGAGAGCATGAATCCGATGGCGGAAAGGCCCAGAACCGTCCCGTCCGTCATGGCGACGAGTCCCATGCCGGTTGCCATGCGTATGGCATTGATATCGTTGATGGCCCTCGCCATGAGGTCTCCCGTCTTGCTTTTCTGGTAGAAAGAGGGCGGCAGGGTCTGCAGGTGGGCGTAAAGGCGATTTCGAAGCTTCCGTTCCACCTTTCTTGAGTGCCCGAAAAGCAGATACCGCCAGACATAACGGAAAGCCCCAATGCCAACCGCAATCCCCACGATGATCAACCCCTGGCGCAACAGGAGAGCGGGAACCGCAGCCCCCCTGGTGAGCAGATCGATGGCCTCCTTGATGACCAGGGGAATGATCAGCTGGAGAAGGTCAACCAGCAGAAGACTCAACAGCCCGATCATCAAGGCCCACCGGTTTTGGACGAAATACCCCTGAAGCGTCTTGAAGTGACTCAGTGTCTTCATGAAGGGGACTCGGGACGTTTTCATAGGAGGATTTTTAGCATTATGAGGGCTGCGGAGCAACAGGGTTTTTTCTTTCTTGCTTGATAATCGTTTCATGGGAGGCTATTTTTGACCCATGGAGACTTTTAGGCCAAACCAGATAAAAATGGTCCTGTTCGATTTTGACGGCACTTTGACCCAGCCCGGTGCCCTGGACTTTGATGAAATCAAGGCAGCCATCGGCTGCCCTTTTGAGATACCGGTGCTCGAATATATGCGGGCCATCACCGATCCGGTTCGCCGTCAGGAGGTCTCCGACCTGCTGGAAATGTTTGAGGCGCGCGGAGCTCAAGTTTCAAAACCCAATGCGGGGGCGGAAAAGATCATTCCCTTTCTCAAGGAGCAGGGAATACGCATCGGCATATTGACCCGCAATACCCTGGAGACGGTGATACGGGCTTTCGAGAATTTTGAAGTCACGGGGATTTCCGATTTTGATCTTGTGATCACCCGGGATGATCAATTGAAGCCGAAACCCCACCCGGAGGGCATTCTCTGGGCTGCTGAAAAAATGGGGATGCACCCGGAATCCGTCCTGATGGTGGGGGATTTTGCCTTTGACATGGAGGCCGGGAGAGAGGCCGGTGCCGTTACGGTCTTTCTGGATAACCACAGCAAGAAGAAGACCGATGTGGAACGTGCTTTCACCATTTCCACCCTGGAAGACCTGAAAGAGATCATTGAAATGGGGCGTCCTTTGCCCTCCGGAAAACTCCCCAACCGCTTCCTCCAAAAGTTCCTCGCAGCGTTTGCCTCCAAGGACCCTTCTGTGCTTATCGGACCCGCCGTGGGGGAGGATATTGCCGCCTTAAATATTCAAGGAGAAGAGGTGCTGATCCTGAAATCCGACCCCGTGACGTTTGTCACGGATTCCATCGGGTTGTATGGGGTCCTGGTGAGCGCAAATGATGTTGCGACATCCGGCGCAATACCTCGATGGATGCTCACCACGCTCCTTTTTCCGGTGGGGACCAGCGCACTGGATATTCACAGGGTCATGGGGGATCTGTACAGGATCTGCCGCCGGCAATCCATCTCGCTCTGCGGGGGGCACACCGAGATCACGGGTGCCGTCAAAAAACCCGTCGTTTGCGGGATGATGGCGGGAACCGTTCCACTGGCGAACCTGATCGACAAGGCAAAGATGCGTCCCGGTGACGTGGTGCTCCTGACCAAGCGAGTTGCCGTGGAAGGCACCGCCATCATTGCCAGGGAGTTCGGGGAAAAATTAAGAGGGCTGGGCCTTTCCCCGGATGAGATAGTCCAAGGCAGAGACTTCCTCTTCCGGATATCCATCCTGGAAGAAGCCCGCATTGCCGCAGGTTGTGAAGGGGTTTCCGCCATGCACGACGTCACCGAAGGGGGCCTGTCCACCGCGGTTTCAGAATTGGGCCTGGCAGGCGGTTGCAGAATAAGGGTCCGCATGGAAAAAATCCCGGTCTATCCCCTGACTCGGAGGATTTGCACGCTCATGGGTATCGACCCCATGGGGCTCATAGGCTCCGGCTCACTCCTAATCTGCTGCAAGAGAGATGATGTGGGAAAGCTCACCCAGGACATCCGTGATGAGGGCATTGAAGTAACAGCTATCGGCGAAGTGCTCGATGGAGGGGCAGGGGTGGAGGCCACAAGGAACGGGAACCCATCAGCCTGGCCATTATTTAATGCCGATGAAATCACCCGCCTTTTCGAACAGGAGCAGGGTGTATGACCGCGGAAATAAAATTCTGTGTCACGCGGCAGCGGCTGACCATCCTCAATATCCTTGCCGCCAGTCTAGCCGATGATATTCGGGTAGGCCGTTGGAGTTTGATTTTGCCGGCCTGCCTGTTCCGCGACACGGCGGACATCGGCCAGGCATCACCTGCCCTTGGGGTTGGTGTCTGCGCAATTGCATCCTCCCTGTTTTTTCTCCACCATGATCTTTTCCATGATCGTGGACCGGCCGTTTTCTTTCACATCCTTCCGGATGTCTTCCACGGAATATCCAAAACACCAACAGACAAGATCATTCACCGGATCACATCACCTCCGTCATTGCAGTATGTCGTTGGCAGATTGGCGGTTGACGAGGACCATGCCCGCGCTGATCAGAACCAGGGACGCGAGCAGGTTGAGATGCAGCGGCTCATGCAGGATCAAGATGCCGCTCAGGAACACGCCGAATACCGGGGTAAAAAAGGAAAAGGCGTGGAGCAGGCTCACAGGGTATCGGTGGATCATTTCGAACCAGACGAGATAGCTCAGGAAGGCCACGATGATGCACTGGTAAAAGAGGGCGAATATCCCGGTGAGGGACACGCTTTTCACCATGGGGGACTCCAGAATGAAACTGAGAACAAACAAAAGGGGGGCCGAAAAGAAGACCTGATAGAAGAGGGTCTGGAGAGACCGGGTTTTGTGGGAAAGAAACTTCTTTATGTAGATCGTCGTCGCCCCCCACAGGGCCCCGGATGCCAGGGCCATCAGGTCGCCCGGCAGGGTTTCTGTTGAAAAGGACCCTATTTTTTCAATAAAGAGAGCGACGACGCCGAAAAAAGCCAGGGTAAGACCAACTGCCTTCCAGGGGTTGAGCCGATCTCCCTTCAGAAAATAGTGTGCCCCCAGGGCGGCAAAAAACGGTGCCGTGTAAAGGAGGACATAGACCCTGGAGGCCAGGGTGTATCCGAGACCTTCGTAAATAAGGCCGAATTCCACGCCGAAAAGGGTGCCCACCGCCATACCGTGAAACAGGACCGCCCTGCTCGGGAAAACCTTCATCCCCTTGATCTTCATCCAGATATAGAGGCCGACAGCCGCCACCAGGGACCGCAAACCCGCCATGAACAGGGGGGCCATATCCCTGGCGCCGATCTTGATGGAGGCCATGTTTCCGCCCCAGATGAGCGATAGGAGAATCAGGATGACGATGGGCCGCCAGTGAAGCCGGGAATCTTCCATTTGATTCTTTCTACCGCCACGTAATAGGGGGTTCATTTCTCAGGGGGAGGCGGTAGTAGGCATGCTTGGGATAACCGATCATCATGGACCCGAAGCACGTGTGCCCTTCGGGGAGACCCAGGGCCTCCTGCATGGGAGGCCACATGCTCGCCGCAGCGTGGAAATAGCCGGCCCAGCAGGCGCCAAGGCCCATTGACGGGGCGGCCAGGTCCAGGTAGGAAAGGGCGATGGTGCAGGCGGACGGAGCGGCCCGATCATCTTTCGGTGCATGGGTGACGATCACGTGGGGTGCCTTGCGGCAGATGGGGTCCATTCCCGCATCCCACCCCGCAACAGTACGGTCCATGTGTAGGGACATGGCGAACTCCTTTTGTTCCTTGAGGAGAAAGCGCATCCAGTCCGCCACGTGGGCTGCCAGATCTTTCACCGCTTCATGGTCATGGATGACGAGCCAACGGACCGGCTGGCTGTTGTGACCGGTGGGGCCATAGCGAGCGATATCAATGAGTTTAGTGATGGTTTCCCGTTCCACCACTTTCTTCTTATAGGTGCGGATGGATCTCCTTGAACGGAGGAAGTGTTCCGCCCACCCGGGACTCGCCAGGAACTCTTTCCGGACCGGGGGGCACTGTTCCGGGGCCATGACCTTATGGGAAAGGGCACCGTAAGGACAGACCGCAACGCAATGTCCGCATTGGATACAGAACTCCTCGGCGCCGCTGACGGGCACGGGGGGGGTGTCCTTGGCTTTCATCTCGATGATCCGTGCGGGGCATTCATCCACACAGATGTGATCCTTCTTGCATTTTTCGGGGTCGACGACGAATAGGTTCATTGGGGTTTCCTCTCCTTGTGTTTTTTCGGCACATGATTGAATCCTTGACATGGTAGACTGTTATGCGATTCTATGCAAAACAAAACAGCATATGGGGGCCGTGATGAAAAAAGAAAGGATTCATTTTGCGGGAACGGTGCTTTGGTTTTCCCTTTCTTTTTTGGGAATAGGGATCGCCGGAGCGCAGCCTTTCGGGATTTCCCAGCAACAGGCAGCGCAAAAGCCGGGCGCGGGAACCTTGTCCAGCCCGGTGGGAAGATTTGTGTTTGGGCAAGTTTCGGATTCCGCGAAAGACAAGTTTATGCTGGACACCATCACCGGCCGCTTGTGGCGGATAGCGGAGAGCGGCGAGATCGGTATCTTTCTTTCGCCGGTCCCTTACAGGACGGAGGAGAAGAAATATTCACCCACACCTGAAGTAACCTCCGTTCAGAAGAAGTGAGAGGTTGCACCTCCATGCAGATGCCTGATGAACAAGGTGATTCCGCGAACAAAGCGCTTTTTGCCTGCACCCTGTTCCTTGCTTTCCTGAGGCTCGGATTGACGGCATTCGGCGGTCCGGCCATGGTAGCCTATATCAGAGACCTGGCAGTCAAGAAGAGAAAATGGGTTTCGGAGGACTCCTTCAGGGATGGTGTGGCCCTTTGTCAGAGCATACCGGGAGCGACGGCCATGCAGGCCGCTGCCTATGCCGGTCTTCGCGCCGGGGGGGCCGTCGGTGCTCTGGCGAGTTACGTGGGATTCGGATTGCCGTCCTTTGTACTGATGACCCTGCTATCCACTCTCTATGGAAAGGCCCATAATCTGGCGGTGGTCGTCTCCCTGTTTACCGGTCTCCAAGTCATCGTGGTGGCCCTTGTGGCCCATGCCACAATCAATTTTGGTCGCCGTTCCATCAGGAACTGGCAGGACCTGCTCCTGGGCCTTGGGGCGGCAGGATACCTTGTGATTGGGGGCAGCCCGATTGTCGCGATTATCGCTTCCGCGCTCCTGGGCCTGATCCTTTACGTGAAACTGGATCTTACCGGGCCCGTTCAAAACAGAGTGGGACCGGAAACCGCAAGGGCCGTCGTGCGCCCGGCCTTGATGATGACCCTTACTCTGGGTGTTGGATTGGTTGTCCTGTTCTTCTGGGATCGGAGGCTGTTTGATTTATCCACATTAATGCTCAAAGTGGACCTCTTTGCCTTTGGGGGCGGTTACGCCTCGGTCCCTCTCATGCTCCACGAAGTCGTCGAAGCCAGACACTGGATGGACAGCAGAGTCTTCATGGACGGTATCGCCCTGGGGCAGGTGACCCCCGGTCCCATTGTCATTACAGCAACGTTTGTGGGATATCTCCTGGCAGGTATCCCGGGGGCCCTGGTAGGCACCGTCAGTGTTTTTACGCCCTCTCTTATTATTCTGATATTGGTCGTGCCCTACTTTGATCGGATGCAACATAACCCTGTGCTCCAGAGAGGGCTTCGAGGAGCACTCGTTTCCTTCGTGGGCCTGCTGTTGGCTGTGGCCATCCGATTTGGGATAGACGTTCATTGGGGTGCGTTGTCGGTCCTGATAGCCGCCGGCGCTTTCATTGCCTTGCGAATGAAAACGGACTTACTCTGGGTTGTCTTGGCAGGTGGGGCCGTTTCTGCTATCATTCTCTAATCTAATGGAAATTTGAAAAGGGGAAACAAAAATGAGATTTGCATTTGCCCCACATCTGGCCCATACCTTTCTGGAAGAAAAAAGAGCCCTCCTTGGGAGGGGCCTCTCCTGCACCGAAAAAATCCTTTTTCTCCACCAGGCTGACTGGAATTCGTCAGGTATACCTGCGAGGGGAAAGGAACAGATAAAGCTGATTCCGGACCGGGTGGCCATGCAGGATGCCACGGCGCAGATGGCCATGCTGCAGTTTATCCAAGCCGAACGCAAACAAACCGCAGTTTCGGCAACTATTCATTGTGATCATCTGCTCCGTGCCAGGGAGGGTTCCACGCGGGATTTGAAAAATGCTTTGACTACCAACAGGGAAGTTTATGACTTCCTTGCCTCGGCAGCAAAAAAGTATGGCATCGGTTTCTGGGGCCCCGGCTCGGGGATTATTCACCAGGTCATCCTCGAAAACTATGCCGTCCCAGGAGGCATGATGGTCGGTACGGACTCCCATACCCCCAATGCCGGTGGTCTCGGGATGATTGCCATCGGTGTCGGCGGGGCCGATGCGGCCGAGGTGATGGCCGGGCTTCCCTGGGAGACCACCATGCCCAGACTGGTGGGCGTCAGACTCAAGGGGTACCTCAGGGGATGGGCTTCAGCCAAGGACGTGATTTTCGAGATGCTCCAACGATTTACGGTCAATGGAGGAACGGGAAAGATCTTTGAGTACTTTGGTGAAGGTGCGAGAACGCTTTCCACCGCCCAGAAAGCTACCATCACCAATATGGGCGCCGAGATGGGTGCCACCACATCCGTCTTCGTTTACGACGACACCATGGACGCCTACCTGCGAAACGTGGGCAGACCCGACGATGCTGATCGGGCCGCGTCCATGGCCGGGATACTGTGCCAGGACGAGATCTGTGAACGGGAGCCGGAAAAGGTTTTTGATGAGTTTGTGGAGCTTGACCTGGGGCGGATCGAAATCGCCCACGCGGGTCCGTTCAGCCCTGACCGGATCACCAAGGTGAAAGATTTCATGAAGGTGGCTGAAGCTGAAAATTGGCCCATGGGCGTCTCGGCCGTCCTGCTTGGCTCCTGTACCAACTCTTCCTATTCGGATCTCCACGCGGCAGCCGGGGTGCTGGAGCAGGCCACCCGACATGGCCTCCAGGCGAGGGTCCCTTTTCTGCTCTCCCCCGGCTCTCAACAGGTCTACGAGACCATCAGGCAGGAGGCCATCCTGGGAAAAATAGTCAAGGCCGGTGCTGTTGTTCTTGCCCCCTCCTGTGGGCCGTGCATCGGGCAGTGGGACCGAAAGGATGTGCCAAGGGGCGTGCCCAACTGCATTTTCACCACCTTTAACAGGAATTTCCGGGGGAGAAACGACGCAAATCCCCAGACAAGGGCATTTTTGACCTCGCCCGGTATGGCAGCGGCGCTGGCCATCTCCGGAGAGGTGGGGTTCAACCCGGAGGTGGACTCGTTGACCGGGGCAAATGGGGAAAGCTTCATCTTAGATCCCCCCAATCCTCCTGCGCTGCCCCCTTTAGGGCTTGTGCCGGTCAAAGATGGCTTTAAGCCGCCAGAAACAGGGAATGAAGACATTGCGTTGATGATTGATTCGGATTCCGAACGTATTCAATTGCTCCAACCCTTTGATTCATGGGATGGGGGAGATTTGAGCGATCTCCCGATCCTTGTCAAAACCAGGGGGAAAACCACCACTGATCACATATCCCCGGGTGGAAAGTGGCTCCGATTT
>CAYUCJ010000063.1:0-11668 GCA_964443285.1 uncultured Desulfobacteraceae bacterium
TTGAGCAGATTCGGCAATCACACGGCAAGTTGACGCAGGTGGAAGAAGATCGTCCCGTCGCAGACGGCGACTATGTCGTTATCGAATATGAAGGCTTCGAGGGAGAGAAGCCGATCGATGACATCAAATCCGCCAATTTCCTCCTCAAGGTAGGTAGCGGAGATTTTCATCCACAGTTTGAAACGTCCCTGGTCGGCCTGAAAAAGGATGATCGGTCTGAATTCGACGTGGATTTCGAGGAAACCTATTACCATGAGAAGCTCGCCGGGAAAAAAGTCCATTTCAAGGTGCTGATTCGTGACCTCAAGGTGATGGTGCTGCCGGAGCTGAATGACGAGTTTGCCGGCAATTTCGGGCCGGACTTCAAAGACATGAAGAGCCTTGAAGAAAAGGTCCGGGAAATGATTCAGGCCGAGGAAGAAAAACGAATCGACACAGATCTGAAAAAACGGTTGACGCGGAAAATAGCAGAGGGAATGGAATTCGAACTTCCCGAGGTACTTGTAGCTTCCGAGATCGACAACGCCATGGCCAGAGTTAGTGAGAACCTGATGCGGAGCGGATCAAGTCTTGAAAAGGCGGGCCTTTCAGAAGAAAAGCTGAGGGAAGATTTCCGGAAAGATGCTGAAAACAGAGTGAAGGAGATGCTCATTCTGGGTGAAATCGCGAAGAAGGAAGACATTGATGTGGACGATCAGGAGCTTTCCGAGTCCATTGAGAACATTGCCAAATCCATGGGACAGCCGCCTGAAGCCATCAAACAATACTATGAGGCCAAGGGCCTCATGGACTCCCTCAGGGGGACCCTGATGGAGGAAAAAACATTGAATTACCTGGTTGAGCATGTTAGCATCAAAGACGTGGAAAAGGGAACGATGGAACAGGCCCAGGGACCAGATGATTAAATAGGAGGTCAGTTTAATCCCATGTTGATACCAGTGGTTGTAGAACAATCAAATCGTGGGGAAAGGGCCTACGATATCTATTCCCGGCTCCTGAAAGACAGGATTATTTTTATGGGCGAACAGGTTGCCGATGGTATGGCCAACACGGTCATAGCCCAGATGCTCTTTCTGGAATCAGAAGATCCGGACAAGGACATCAATCTTTACATCAACAGCCCCGGAGGTTCGGTGACGGCTGGAATGGCGATTTATGACACCATGCAGTATATCAGGCCGGATGTGGCTACCATCTGCATGGGCCAGAACACCAGCATGGCTGCATTGCTGCTTGCAGCGGGCGCAAAGGGAAAGCGTTACGCCCTTCCCCATTCCAGGATCATGATACACCAGCCCCTTGGCGGCGCGCAGGGCCAGGCTACGGACATTGATATCCAGGCCAGGGAAATCCTCAAGATGAGGGATGTCCTCAACCACATTCTGGCCGAACATACCGGTCAGGATCTCGAGAAGATTCGAGTTGACACGGAACGGGATTTCTTCATGAGCAGTGAAGAGGCCCTCGAATACGGCATCATTGACCGGATCATTACCACCCGAGCACTTCAGGACGATTTGAAAAAGAGTTAAGGACGCTTTTCGGTTTCCGACCGTAAAAAGTCCTGAGGACCGGACTTTTTACGGGTACAACAAATAAGAGGACGGGAAGACACCATGCCTAGAAGGAATGACCAAAATGACGACCTGCTCTGTTCCTTTTGTGGTAAGAGCCAGGATGAAGTCAAGAAACTGATTGCCGGGCCCTCGGTCTACATCTGCGATGAGTGCATCCAGCTTTGCAATGAGATCATCGCTGAGGAATACGGGGAGGAAGCGGGCAAGGAATCTTCCGGGCACCTTCCGAAGCCTTCTGAAATCAAGGAAGCCGTCGACCAGTACGTGATTGAGCAGGAAAAACCCAAAAAGGTCCTGTCGGTAGCGGTACACAATCACTACAAGAGAATCAATACGAAAGTCGATATGGAAGGCGTTGAGATTCAGAAAAGCAACATCCTCCTGATAGGACCCACCGGTTCGGGCAAGACCCTCCTTGCCCAGACCCTGGCAAGGATACTGAAGGTCCCCTTCACCATTGCCGATGCCACCACTCTGACCGAAGCGGGGTATGTGGGTGAAGACGTGGAGAATATCATACTGAACCTGGTCCAGATGGCCGACTATGATGTTGAGGCCGCGTCCAGAGGCATTGTCTACATTGACGAAATCGACAAGATCGCCCGGAAGTCCGACAGCCCCTCCATCACCAGGGACGTGTCCGGAGAGGGCGTACAGCAGGCCCTTTTGAAGATTATCGAAGGAACAATGGCCAGCATTCCCCCCAAGGGTGGACGTAAACATCCGCACCAGGACTTTGTGAAGGTGGATACCAGCAACATCCTCTTTATCTGCGGTGGGACATTCAACGGGCTGGACAAGCTCATCAGGAGTCGAATCGGCAGCAAGGCCATGGGATTTGAAGCAGATATTCATGCTCAGGGAGAAATAGACGCCAATGAGATCATGACGAAAGTTCAACCCGAAGACCTCATGAAATTCGGGCTCATTCCTGAATTTATCGGAAGAATTCCCATCATTGCATCCTTGAACGAACTGAGCCTTCAGGCCCTGGTGAGGATTTTGACGGAGCCCAAGAACGCTCTGATCAAACAATACAAGAAACTCTTTGAACTCGAAGATGTGAGCCTCAGTTTCACCGACGAAGCATTACAGGCCGTGGCCAGGAATGCCCTTGAACGAAAATCCGGGGCTCGCGGTCTCCGGGCCATTCTGGAGTCGGTCATGTTGGACATCATGTATGAGATTCCAACCTCACCAGAGGTTCGCGAATGTGTGATTGGCGAGGACGTTATTTTGAAGGGTGAAAGTCCCCTGTTACTTTATGAAAATCAAGTAGGATATGCATAATACCATGTTTAAGATAAATAAAAATGACGCAGATGATCTCTTAGGAGATGAGAAATATTATTACCCGCTGCTGCCTCTGAGGGATGTGGTGGTGTTTCCCAACGTGGTGGTGCCGCTTTTCGTCGGGCGTGACAAATCCATCAAGGCCCTGGAATACGCCATGTCTCACCAGAAAGAGGTCTTCCTGTCAGCACAAAAGGACGCAAAGGTCGACAAGCCCTCCCCCAAGGACATCTTTCACTTTGGGACCATCGGGGCAGTACTCCAGCTCCTCAAACTCCCCGACGGAACCGTCAAGGCCCTCATCGAGGGAAAGGAGCGGGGCAAGATAGAAAACTTCCTGGATAACCGTGAATTTTTCATGGTGGAAGTGACCAAGCTTACACAGGAAGACGATTTCAACGTCGAAATCAAGGCCCTGATCCGTTCCATCAACACCAGTTTCGTGGAGTACGCCAAACTGAACAACAAGATCAGTGATGAAATCTCCTCCACCGTTACGAGTATTGAAGACCCGGTTCGGTTGGCAGATACCATAGCCGGACATCTTGCATTGAAGGTGGTCGATAAGCAGGAACTGCTCGAAGAACAGAATCTGACTCGACGGCTGGAACGGATTTACGAGAAACTTCGCAATGAAATTGATATCCTCAAGCTCGAAACGAGGCTGAGAACCCGCGTCAAGAAACAGATGGAGAAGACCCAGAAGGACTACTATCTCAATGAACAGATGCGGGCCATCCAGAAGGAGATGGGGACCAAGGACGATTTCAAGGCCGAACTCGACGAACTGCAGAAGAAAATCAAACGCAAAAGACTCAGCAAAGAGGCCCACAATCGGGTCATGCAGGAATTCAAGAAACTCAAGATGATGTCGCCCATGTCCGCGGAAGCGGCCGTGGTTCGTAACTATGTCGACTGGATTCTCTCCCTGCCGTGGTACGACAAGACCAAAGAAAAACTGGACATCGATGAGGCGCAGAAAGTCCTGGACGAGGACCATTACGGCCTCGAAAAGCCCAAAGAGAGGATACTGGAATACCTGGCCGTGCAGCGTCTCACAAAGAAAATCAGGGGCCCCATCCTCTGTCTCGTGGGCCCCCCTGGAGTAGGCAAAACCTCGCTGGCCAAATCCGTTTCCAGGGCGACGGGCCGAAATTTTGTCCGGCTTTCCCTCGGCGGCGTTCGGGATGAGGCCGAAATACGAGGCCACCGAAGGACTTACATCGGAGCGCTTCCCGGAAAAATTATTCAGTTCCTGAAAAAGGCAAAAGCCAACAACCCCGTCTTCTGCCTCGATGAGGTGGACAAGATGAGTACTGATTTTCGCGGTGACCCTTCCGCGGCGCTTTTGGAGGTCCTGGATCCGGAACAGAACTTTGCCTTCAATGACCACTATCTGGACCTGGACTACGATCTCTCGCAGATTCTTTTCATTACCACAGCCAATAATCTTCACACCATTCCCCTGCCCCTCCAGGATCGGATGGAAATCATCCGGCTCCCGGGTTATACAGAGGTGGAAAAACTCAGTATTGCGCAGCAATTCCTCATCAGGAAGCAAACCGAGCTCAACGGTTTGAAGCCGGACAACCTTTCCTTTTCCGACGGCGCCATACTGACCATCATCCGCAATTACACCCGTGAGGCCGGTGTCCGGAACCTGGAGCGCGAAATTTCATCCATCTGCCGAAAGGTTGCCAAGGAAGTGGTCAGAAAGGGTTTGGATACGAAGATCCAGATCACGGCCCAGTCCATTCATAAATACCTGGGTGTTGAGAAATTCCGTTACGGGCGAACCGAGGAAAAGGACAGTATCGGCCTGACCACCGGCCTGGCCTGGACTGAGGTCGGCGGGGAACTGCTCCAGACCGAAGCCACGATCATGCCCGGCAAGGGCAGCCTGGTTCTCACGGGAAAACTCGGTGACGTGATGCAGGAATCCGCCCAGGCCGCTCTCAGCTATGTGCGTTCAAGGGCCGCCCGATTGAAGCTCCCGGAAAATTTCTATGAAAAGACGGATATTCATATTCACGTTCCCGAAGGAGCCATCCCCAAGGACGGCCCTTCCGCAGGCATCACCCTGGCAACGTCCATCGTATCGGCCCTGCTCAGAAAGCCGGTTAACCGTGACCTTGCCATGACCGGTGAAATCACCTTGAGGGGCCGCGTGCTCCCCATTGGTGGCCTCAAGGAAAAAATACTTGCCGCCCACCGGGGTGGCGTCACCAAGGTGCTGATTCCCTTTGAGAACAAAAAGGACATTGAGGAAATTCCCAAGAAGATACTGAAAAAGGTGGAACTGGCCCTCGTGGAACACATGGATGACGTCCTGAAAGAGGCCCTTATCCTGAATGAGGGAGAGGAGTTGTTTCTCCCTGAAGAGGAATGTGAGCCCTTTTGCATTACCAAGCCAACGGCAAATATCTCCAGGCCGACAGCGGAACTCATGTCCCATTGAGAGCCGAATCCAGGTTAAATATCTTGACATGCGCCGCCAAGATTGATAAAAGTTTTTGTTTGCGTGGGCGGATAGCTCAGTGGGAGAGCGTCGGCCTTACAAGCCGAGGGTCGCAGGTTCAAATCCTGTTCCGCCTACCATCCCCAAAAGGCGTGTATTCAGGCTGGAATGTCCCGCCCACCAGGAGGAAAGATGGAAAGATCGCGAGTCGAGGTTTTTTAGAAGTACCCACCTCTAAGGAGGTGTTGAATGACATGGATTGCGGGGGCGTAGTTCAGTTTGGTTAGAACGCCGGCCTGTCACGCCGGAGGTCGCGAGTTCGAGTCTCGTCGCTCCCGCCACCATCTAAATTCAGCCTGTTTCGCACTAAATATCGCGTGACAGGCTTTTTTTCTGCGTTCTCACCATATAGAATTCGGAGTAGACCTTCCCACTCACCGAGCGGGAACTCACGAGTGCCGCCTTGACATAGGATTTTTTGTTGACGGGCAGGCTTTCCGTCAATAGAACCCGAGTATGCCCTTCTTCGTATACATCCTTCAATCCGAGATCGATAGCGGTTACTACGTCGGCTCCACTCAAGGCCTTTCCGAAAGGCTAGAGCGCCACAATCAAGGTCGATCAACGTACACGAAATCAAAACGCCCCTGGAAACTTGTTTACAGAGAAGAGCATCCAGATCGACCCAACGCAGTGAGGCGAGAACGGCAGATCAAAAACCGAAAGGACAAAGCATACATAGAATCCCTGGTTGGGACTCTTTAAACGACCTCTGGTACTGAGGACTTTCGTTTCCTGGCCTTACTTGTGGCGCCCACAATCACCGTAAATATTCGAGGGTAGTGTTTAGCATCCCCAACCATAAGATAGGGTCCCCTGGGCCGCACTCGACCCCAAATCTTGTCAAGGAGGTCACCAATACGGCTGCCGGATCTGCCTCGCTATTCTCTCTTGTCGGCGCCACAAACTTTCCCGCAAATCCGTAAAGCGCTTTGCCGTCCAGTTTGGACCACTTCTTCCATTTAAGTTCCTCAAGAGAAGATTCGCTTTTTTCGCCTTTATGGAAATACACTGAATTTCCTGGAAGTACCTAACATTGTGATACTTTTGACATGATGGACACTGGTGAGTTTCCAATCCGGAAATGAGAATTTTTGTGCAAGATCACGGAAATAAAGGGATTGCGCGGAGATGTACTTTAGTACGTCGCACAAGAAATCCCGCCGATTGACGCGGACCTGTCCCGCCATAGGCGGGGGATTGCGAAAAAAAAGGCCATTTATCGATGGAAACTAATTAATCTGTACGTTTCGACCACAAGATCCTGCGGTCGAATGTTTCTTGACCCACAAGGCTAAATCCTGTATAATCAGATCCGAAAAAAGGAAATTCTTATCACCTCACCTATTCACAGGCTGTCCGAGCACTTGGCGTTGCATCGCGAAAAGGGGCAAAGGTATCATACCGTGGATTTCTGAGACCTCAAATGGCTTTCACGTCCTCTCTCTATTGAAAGCGGTTCTTCAATCGTTACTTTCGGGAAAAGAACAATTAGCTTTTAGCTCAAGTGCCACGGAATAAAGGCGGGCTGATCCTTTACTCGAGCACAGCTTCTTTAGTTAGGAGGGCTTGAGGTGCCGGCAAGGAGGAAAATATGAAAAGATACGTTTTCATTTTACTCGTGCTATTCGTCGTCGGATTATCCATGAATTTCCTATCGTGGATGCCCTTGTCGCAAGGACGTGCAGAAGCATCCCCTCAAGCGGAGTATAACGTCACTGCACATCCATGGTCCTTTGTCGGAGGGTCCTGGGAAATAGGGCTCAGCAGGATCAGGACATCTTTTGACTACGGAAACCCGACGGAGTCGGAGCAGGTCCATTTGGAGGCCATTAATCGGACGCGGCTTGACCCCTTCGGAGAGGCCGCTCGCTTTGGAATTTACCTATTCGAGGGCGTACCCAAAGGTGCGATCTCAGGAGCGCCCGTCCAGCCCCTCACGTTTAACGCTACCCTCCTCAAGGTCGCCAGGGATCATTCCGCCGATATGATCGCCCGGCAATACTTTTCTCACTTCTCGCCTGAGGGGGCGAGTCCCTTTGACCGCATGACGTCGGCGGGCTACAACTTCGAGAGCGCGGGGGAGAACATCGCCTCAGTTCGTTCCCAAGGCCCACTGGTGGAGTTCGATCAGGTGCTGAATATGCATGCCAACCTCTTCATCGATGCAGGCATTGAGGGGAGGGGCCATCGCGTCAATATCCTTGATGAACGCTTCAGGGAAATCGGCATCGGGGTCGCGGCAGGAGGCCCCTACATGAATTCAGCAAACGGTATCGTGGTGACGGATGATTTCGGCCGCTCGTTGCAGCTTGCCAATCCCTTTCTTCTGGGTGTCGCCTTTGACGATGCCAATCGGGACGACGCCTATAGCCAGGGAGAGGGGGTGGGCCATGTGCTGATAGACGTGGTGGAAGCGGGCCTTGCCACTTTTACGGCTTCGGCGGGAGGGTACGGAATCCCTTTGCCGGCAGGGAATTACACGGTGGAAGCCAGACGTTGCGATGGTCAGGGGGCCAGACGACAGGCCATCATCTCGGACAAGAATGTGAAGCTCGATTTTTTCATGAGGGATTTCACGGTCTCCGGGGCAGGGACCAATGGCGACCCCATCCCCGTTTTGTTGGTAAACGATACGGCGGGAAGTCTCCAGGTCTCATCGGCGGACACAGTGGGTGTGTCGGTCGGCATGTTTTCGGGCAACCGGGCTGGACAGCCGGCGGATTGGTGGCTGGTTCATTTGGATGGCGGGATCAATTCCTTTGACCTGGCGACGCTTCAGTTCTTGCCTGGCTTGTCATCGAGCCTTCAGTATCCGCTGTTTGAATTCTGTCCGGTCGAGATCTCGAGGCAAGCGCTTCCAGCAGGTGAGCATGTCTTTTGCCTGGGGGTGGACATGGTTCCCAACGGAACGCTTGACGCCGACAGCTTGTTCTTCGACTGCGCGCAGGTCAGTGTCCAATGACTTTTTTCACGCCGGGAGGGGCCGTGGGGAACCTCCTTGCGTGATCACCTTATCCCTATCTAGACGTATCTCGCCGATCAACCCTTGCTGCACGAAATTGTCCCCGAAGAGAAAAAAACAGCTTGATGCGGCCGCCCTGCCCCGGCTAGCTTCTGGAATGCCGGGTTAGCAACGGTTAAGTTCATATTCCATGAAAGAAACGACGAAGGTTAAATATGGAAATTCCTTTGTCCCTTTCTCAACAAATGATAACGTAGCTTGATCTCTGTGAAATGCTCCTTGCGGACCCGCATGTTGGGGTTTTGTGAGGAGGTGAGCTAGAGACTCCCCTTTACCCGATTTAGCAAATCATCCATTCAAAAGATTTTCGGTGTTTCTACCTAAGATATTTCCTCTGACGTATTTGTCTTCAATTATATACTCAATTTGTTTTATTCCAAGAAATGGATCACCATAAGGAAGATCAGAACTAAAAACACACCGTTCCGGCAATGTCTCAGCAGTATATTTGATTGAAAAAACTGTAAATGTGGCAGAAATATCAATATAAACATTAGGGAGAGTTTCCACTAAGCCAATTAATTCAAGCCAATTACTTCCTCCACTGTGACCAAGAATGAAATTAACAGAATCATATTTTTTTGCAAATTCAACTAGTTCTTTGATATCGCTTATTGTCAATGGATCAAAAGTATGTATCCATATTGGTAATTTTTTCTTGCTCTCTTGCAGATAAGAAATTGTATTTTCAATTAATGAGACCATTCCTGGCCCCAGCGTTATTTCTCCAATTCCTTTCAAACCATTGCCAATTATTCTATTTTCAATCCATTCGGCGGTTTCTTGATATTCCATTCCAAAAGGACATGAGCCAAATCCAATAAAATATTCCGGATCAAACTTTACTGCATTTAACAACTCGTCGAAAGCTGCCAATCTAGCTTCCACAGGATTTATCTTCCCACTTAGTATTTCCTTCAGTCTATTCATTTCAGCCGTAAAATCTGATCTATTCTTGGCTGTCTCCGGATGAACAAGAGTTGAAAATAGGACAACTTTATCTATCCCGCTTTTCTTGTTAATCTGTTTTTGTGCTTGAAAATTTTTCAACACATGCTGATGTCCATCAATAATCATAATATTCTCCTGCCTCTTGCTTTAGTCAGCCTCACCTGCCTCTGTGTCATTGACCTCCGGCCAGCCGCATTTCTTCTGCGGTCTGGTGCAGGCCCTGGTCTACGCCCGACATGGGCGCGAACGAAGTGTATTAAGCAGACAGAGTTCTGCATATTAACACTATATCTTCCGTGTGATACCGTCTTACATCAGCAAATGCTGCTTTCTGTCCTTTCTTGGAAGCGCCTATTCTGACTGCTATAACTAGCTTGCATAATCCTTTTGTCCTACAAATGTCAACAATACCCAAATCAAACATTAGTCGCATATTGTCGACCCAGGTCGTTTGTTCAGATCACACCTCCGGACGATAGGATTCGTATCTTAGTCGAAAGCGGGCGGGTGGGGCTTCGGGAGCGCGATTAGCAACTCAAGTCAGAATATCGCTTGAAAGGAATGGCGGAGTAATACACTGCTATACCTCGAAGGCACATTGGCTGTTTCAAATGAAGATGGAATGAGAGATCCTGTCATCGCAATGGGGCTCTTCCGAATCTGATTAAACGATCCAGGGGTCGGTGTATGTGGGCTACGCGCTGCAAATTCGGGGCACTGGTCCGGACTGGACATCTCGGAGAACAAGGTACTTAAGGATTCTTCCCATGAACTTTTCGTTCCGGATTAGTCTGCTTCAGTTCCTCCTCCACCGTCCGAAACCACCACCGCTGCCACTTTGGGCTGAAAAATAGGGACGTGTCCTTATCGAACTCCGCTTGTCGCTTTAGGTTGACCTCCATGGCCGTACTAACCCGGTCCTTGATCTGCCGAAGGAATTCCGTTCGCACCTCTTGAGGCGTCGGCTTCATGACCAATACCTCCGATGCCCATTTTTGGGTGTCGCTGGTCAGTTGCCGCGCCGCAAGTTCCGTGAGCGCAAAGTGGATTTGTTCATGCTGCAGCACATAGCCCCGCATGTTGGCCGGTATCTTGGGGTTCCACCATGATCGATCCGGCAGCATAACGGCTTCAAAGGCCAGACGTTCAATTCTGCCGAAGAAGTACCTCTGGCCGTACAAATCCCCGCTCGTGATTCTGAAACTCGAATCAGCGGTCAACCGAATTAGGGTGGCTACGTGCGCGTTGATTCGCTCGGCATGTTCCGCCTGTTGCTCCGACAAGGAGGCTGCGCGAAAATCATCCGGCGTCAACAGCCGGTAGGCAAAACCCGTCGGGACTGTCTTCTTCAGTTTGTCCGCCTGAACCATGCGCGGCCGGGCATATTCCGGAAACCGGGCGCATGTGGGGACAAGGGCCAGCGACAGGGATAGAGCTACGTATATGAGGAAACGATTCATACGAAATCAATAATGGCACCCGTCGCCCGCCTGTCAAGCGCTTTTGTCAGCTTTTATACCAGACCCTATGACCCCTTTTTCAGGCATGTCATTCTCCGGACTTTGGGTTTATCATCTGATTCTATGCTGAAAACCGAGCGGCATTCTCACCGGTAAAAACCAGGCGTATTAGATTCTTGTCCAGGTCCCCCAGGTGGCTATTAAACACACCTACACCGAAAGGAATAAGTTCTTTTAAACAATTCGTATGGATAAAAATGGTCGAAAATTTTGGGTGATATTTTCTTATTTGGTTCAGAAGTTGATGCGCGGCGGTCCCGTCAAAATCCCCAACCAGCTTCATGTGAAGATTATCGTCGTTTCTATGAATCAGGATCCTGAAATTTGCTGACATGATGCTCCTCCTTTTTCTTTCGACAGATTGGCAAAAAAAAGACTAAGAGCGTACTCTAAACCCGGAAGAACCAGAAAAGACGTTTACTAAATTGGCAATATTCATGCCATAAATGACTATGGCCAAGGATTCATATTGTCCAGTAATTCAGCAGGTTACAATGCACATCTAACTGGGTAATATAGAATATGTAAAAAGAGGCCAGCAAAGTATGTAATGCATTTCCATCGATGGTAACCATTTACCTATTTCTAATGGATTAGACGGAAGGGGGAAAAATAGGAAAATGTTTTCAGCGGGCCAAATATTCACTGGAGGTAGTAGTCCCCAAGGAAATGACGTTTAGGTTTCTGCTTCTTACCGTATCCCTATAGGCCTGTGAATGACCCTCATTTCGTTGCAACTACCAGATGCAACCTTCAAAACCGGTCGAGGGAAGGATACCCAAAT
>CAYUCJ010000064.1:0-11665 GCA_964443285.1 uncultured Desulfobacteraceae bacterium
GGAAGCCCCTTCCGTGGTCGATGAAAGCCAGCTTAGAGAATTGGGGCTCGCCTTGGAAAAACCCATCCGTCCCAACGAGGAGAAGCCTTGAGTATGGTCGAGAGAGACAGCGGGATTCCGACCTGCTACCTTACTTATCACAGATGAAGTAGGTCGCCCCCATCCGGTCATTTTGTCTTCCGCTACATTTGCAGTATTGAACCACAACGGGAGGGCCGGTGCATCCCTTTCCGGCGGGAATATATTCCTCTTGCGCTTCTGTCACGGCGCCAATATTCTGAGAGGGCTTTCCGACCCAGACACTCCCTTCATCAGTCCAAGCGTAGATGGTCCGATGCGCCTGTCAGGAGCTTTATTAACGACGCTGCCGCTATAAAGCGATTCAGGCTTCCCCGATATTCCCTTTCGGAAACGAATCCACAGCCCCCCTCCAGCGACACAACGGTTGGTAGAAAAGAAATAAGGTGGCAACAGTGAGGGCCATGGGGACCTTTTTGCAAGGCACGAAAACGCATCTTTGCTGGGTAGTGGCGCTCCTGGTGAGCTGGGCGGCCGGCGCGCTCGCAGTGCTTTTCACTGAACAGTTCATGGGCCACGGGAACTACAAGAGGTCCAACCGGACGCCTTGCTGAGCAACACAGGTCAATGCTAAGGTGATAAACCCCTCGTGCCTGAAAAAAGATTGCTGTGGCCCTGAACAAGATCCTTATGCCCCCCTGCGTGGTGAGGAGCATTGAACCACGACGGGAGGGGTTGTGCACTCCTTTCCGGCGGGAATATATTTTCCCTCAGCTTTTATCACGGCGCAAATATTCTACGCGGGGTCCCCAACCCAGTTCCCTTCTCAATCAGTCTAATCGACCATGGTCCGATGCGCCTGTCAGGAGCATCATTAAGCGGACCATCGCTTCTAAGGAACTCCGGCGTCTCTGATATTCTCTTTCGGAAACGAATCCACCGCTCCTCCCTTGAGAGAGGCGGCAGTTTGCGAGAAACAACCGGTGTCAAAAATGATGACCAGATAAAAGGCGATTGAATTCCAAAACTATCCTAGAGATAGCGGCTGAAATTCATAAAGATATTGACAAACGAAAAACGGGCCTTATTTTTCTTGACAATTTTGAACCCGTCATGCATAAAGATATGTTTATCTTCATATTCTTAAGGAAAGGACGTGATACCCATGGTTTGTACAAGCGTTAAAGAAGGATTGGATTGCTATTTCATGAGCAATCAAGGGTGCCAGTTCAATGGCGGCACCTGTCACGAAATCGTTGAGCAATGCGAAGGATGTCAGAAAGCCCAGGTTTTTCCTACCGGTAGTTTTTGCATTGCCTTCCCTGATCCCGCCTCCAAGTGGCGTCTCGGAAAATGCAATATGGCCACGCACATGAAAGAGGCCGCCAAGAAAGAGGCCGCCAAGATCAATCCCCTGAAGGCATCCAAGAGAAAACTTCACTGACCCGGATTTCTCATCCTGTCGGCAAAGACCTGTCTGATTGTGCGGGGTCATCTTGTCAGGTGGATCAGAAATTCGCGATTGCCTTTTGGGCCCAGAATCGGGGAAGAGATACACCCTTCAACCTCCCATTCCTGCAAGCCGGCGAATGCAGAGATCCGTTCGATCACTTCCTGGTGTTTGATCGGATCCCGCACAACTCCGCCCTTCCCCACCTGGCCTTTTCCCACCTCAAACTGGGGTTTGATCAGGGCGATGATAAAGGCGTTTTCATCGAGAAGGGCTGATACACAGGGAATCACCAGTCTAAGGGAGATGAAGGACACATCAATAACCGCGCCGGAAACGGGCGTAACAATATCCTTACGCGTGAGGTGCCTGATATTGGTCTTTTCGAGGACTGTCACCCTGGGGTCCTGTCGCAGGCTCCATGCCAACTGGCCGTAGCCCACGTCGATCGCTATGACCCTTCGGGCACCATGCTTCAGAAGGCAATCCGTAAAACCGCCCGTGGAAGCCCCCACGTCCATCAGGACCCTGTCATTGACATCTACCGGAAACTGGTCCAGTGCGGCTTCGAGCTTAAGGCCCCCTCTGCTCACATATAGGGAATGCCGTCGCTTCAGCGAAACTTCTGAGGAGGCCGGGATCTGTTTCCCCGGCTTGTCCACAACAACACCATCTAAAACCACTTCACCCGCCATAATCATGGAAGCGGCCCTGGCCCTGGTCTGCGCCAACCCCTTTTGAACCAGAAACTGGTCCAGCCTTGGCTTTAACTGTCTATTTCGCTCCGAGGAGATCCCTTGCCTCCTTGATAATTCCCATGGCGTCAAGTCCATATTTTTCTTTCAAGAGAGCGACGGGCCCCTGTTCGACGAACTTGTCGGGCAGGCCGATCCGTCTTACCCGGGCACCATCGATTCGCAGGTCGTTCAACAGCTCAAGCACGGCACCTCCCAGCCCCCCCCGGCGAATGTTTTCTTCGATTACGAGGGCGTGCCCTGTCTCGTTCACCCATTGCCCTATCCTTGTGTCCATGGGTTTGACAAAACGGCAATTCACCACCCGCACCGAAATGGACTCCTGCTCCAATAGGGAAGCGGCTTCCAGCGCGGGATGTACCATGCTTCCCAGTGCCAGGATCAGCAGGTCGCTGCCCTGCCTGAGAACCTCTGCTTCACCAACGGGAATCCTTCGGTAGTCTTCTTCCAGGGGAGCACCGACACCCTGACCTCTGGGATATCGAATGGCCGCGGGACCCTTGAGCTCCAGGGCGCTGTAAAGCATGTGCCTCAATTCATTTTCATCTTTGGGAGCCATTAAGGTCATATTAGGGAGACTGCGGAGATAGGTGATATCAAAATGCCCGTGGTGGGTGGGACCGTCCTCGCCCACGAGGCCACCGCGATCAATGGCAAAGACCACCGGGAGATTGGGGAGGCACACATCATGGATAATCTGATCGTAGGCCCGTTGAAGAAAGGTGGAATAGATGGCGACAACGGGCCTGAAACCCTCCAGAGCGAGCCCCGCTGAAAAGGTAACCGCGTGCTGTTCGGCAATTCCCACATCCATAAAACGCTCGGGAAAAGCGGCACTGTATGCCTGCAGGCCCGTACCCTCGGGCATGGCAGCTGTAATCGCAAAGAGCTTCTCGTTTTTTTGACCCAGATCCAACATGGTCCGACCAAAGACCGAGGTGTAGGAAGGCGGAGCTTGCGGGCTGGAGACTTGAGGGGATCCGGTGGCGATCTCGAAACAGCCGACGCCGTGAAAATGAGCCGGATCACATTCGGCCGGTTCATAACCTTTTCCCTTCGTCGTCATGACATGTACGAGCACCGGCCCTTTCAGGTGGCTGGTGTTCTTAAAGGTCTCAATGAGCAGATCCAGTCGGTGGCCGTTGATGGGGCCAATGTACTTGAATTTGAAGGCCTCGAACAACATCCCGGGAGTAAAAAAGGTGATCAGGGAATCCTCGCTCTTTCGAACGACATTCAGGATGTTCTGGCCAACGCCGGGAAGAGACCGGATAAAATTTTCCAGTTCCCTCTTGAAACTGACAAAGCGGCGCCCCGTCATCTTTCTGCTCAGAAAAGAGGAGAAGGCCCCCACATTGGGCGATATGGACATGGCATTATCGTTTAGGACCACTATGAGGTCCTTTTCCGTTTCTCCTGCCTGGTTCAACCCTTCAAACGCCATGCCGCCCGTCATGGAACCGTCTCCGATCACCGAGATAATCCTTCCCGGCTCACCTTTCAGGGCCTTTGCAGTGGAGATGCCGAGACCGGCAGATATGGAAGTGCTGCTGTGCCCCGTGTCAACCGTGTCATAAGGACTTTCGGCCCGTTTGGGGAACCCGCTCAGGCCACCGAATTGCCGAAGGGAGTTGAAACGGTCCCTCCTCCCGGTCACCAACTTGTGCGCATAGGCCTGGTGCCCCACATCCCAGATAATCCTGTCTTCGGGAGTATCAAACACGTAATGAAGCGCAAGGGTCAGCTCCACAACCCCCAGGCTCGGGGCGAGGTGCCCCCCGTTCCGGGACACGGTTTCGATGATGACCTTCCGTATCTCTTCTGCCAACTCGCCCAGCTCCGGATAGGTCAATTTTTTCAAATCGGCCGGGCTATCCACTTTCTCCAGGAGCCCGAATTTGCTTTCAGTGGGGTTCATTTTTTCCTTTCAATGATATACTGTGCAATGAGACGAAGAAACTCCGCCCGGTCGCCGAACCGTCCGAGCGTTTCTGTCGCCTCTTCTACGAGATCGGCCTGTATTTCTTTTGATCTCTGTAACCCTATCAAGGCCGGATAGGTTGCCTTATTTTTCTTTTCATCGGCTCCAGAGCCTTTTCCCATCACTTCGGTGTCTCCCTCCACATCGAGGATATCGTCTGATATCTGAAAAGCGAGGCCAATTTTTTCCCCATACCGACCAAGGGCATCCGTTTGTTCCGAATCCCCTCCACCCGCAAGGGCTCCGGCCACAACGGAAGCCTGAATCAGCGCGCCTGTTTTGTGTCTGTGAATATATTCCACCATCGGGAAATCCACATTTTTCCCTTCGGATTGAATATCCACCGCCTGCCCTCCGATCATTCCCTGATAACCCGAGGCCCGGCCTATGAGGCGAATCACTTTCAACAGCACCCCCTCGGGAATCGAGGCGGAACATGGTTCGGCCGTCATGAAGTTGAAAGCTTCAGTGAGGAGGCCGTCTCCGGCAAGCAGAGCCATGGCATCGCCGAAAACCTTGTGATTGGTAGGCTTCCCCCTTCGAAGGTCATCATCGTCCATCGCAGGTAAATCGTCATGGATGAGAGAGTAAGTGTGGATGCACTCCAGTGCACAGGCGATTGGAATCACATCTTCTTCAACTCCCCCCACTATTGAGGCCGAAGCCATGCAAAGGATGGGTCGCAATCTCTTTCCGCCTGCAAAAAGACTGTAGCTCATGGCCTTGATCACATCTTCCGCCGGGCCTTTTGCTTCGGGAAAGCGGGTCTTCAGTGCCCTGTCTACAATGGCTTTTTTTTCGAGCAGGTAGGCTTTAAGATGGGACTTCTGCTCTCCTGTCAAGGATTTCATTTCCAGCCTTTTCCTACCCGGGCTCAGTGATCCCTTCTTTTGCTGCCTCAAACACCACCTGTTTCATTGCGCCGTTCTTATCCTGCATGAGCATCGTCACCTTTTTTTCGGCCTCTTCCAGCTTCCCTGAACAAAATCTGACGAGTCCCATACCCTTTTCAAAGGCCCTGAGGGCCTCTTCGAGCGGCAGATCACCGCTCTCAAGCGAACGGACAATCTCTTCCAATTCAGACATTGCCCCTTCAAATTTCTTTTCCGCCATGGGATCTCCTCCTCGTGCCGGCTGCAGGTCATTCGAGCCGATTCAAAACGCTCCCTTTTGTCCGATCTTCCGTCTACGCCAAGGCCACGACGGGACAAGCTGCGTCAGGCTCTAATCTTAATCCTCGAAATATCATACACATATTCCTGCGATTAAAATTGTCGCCTTCCTTGACCTCAAACAAAATTGAGCATTTTGAAACCGGCTTGTTACTTTTAGTATTTATAATGAAGCGCCGTCCCTGTCAAATGCGATTCCGCTCTCTTCACTGATCTCTTCTACCTTGCAAGCCAGCTTGCCCTCTCCCAGCAAAACCTGGATCCTATCTCCTTCAGCAACCGCAGATGCCTTCCGCACAACCTGTTTCTCCGGCCAAGTCAAGGTAACGCTGTATCCGCGGTTGAGGATGGAAATGGGATCGAGATACCTTAACCGTTCATCAAGCGAGCTGAAACCCATCCTCTTGCCACTCACGGACCCATTGGCCGCCTGCTTCAAGGCCCGCGCATGGAATTCAGTCTCCTGTCTCAGGGACTTAATGCGGCGAAGGGGAGAATGATGAATTAAGGCGCGCTCTTCTCCTTCCAGCCTTTTCTTTCCTTCCCTGACAGAGAATTCCCCCAGCCGCATGAGCCTTCCCAAAAGATCATCGACGCGCAACCACGATTCAGCCAGCCGCTTTCTTGGATCTCTCAGCCTTCTCACGCTTTCTTCCAGATTTTCCCTGCACTTGTCCGTCATCCAGAGCATGCGGCTCTCCAGCCTTTTAGACATCTGGCCGATCCGTTGGACGAGCGTCTCCTTTTCCACAACCAGCATCTCTGCGGCAGCGGAAGGGGTAGGTGCCCTGAAATCGGCGGCCAGATCGGCTATGGTCACATCGATTTCATGCCCGACGGCAGAAACGACGGGGATATCAGAGTTCCGGATGGCCAAAGCCAACGGTTCGCTGTTAAATGCCCACAGATCTTCCAGGGACCCTCCACCCCTCGTCAAAATAATGACATCCACCGGCCATCTACGATTGACCATTTCCAGGGCCTGAATGATTTCTTCATCAGCCCCTTCCCCCTGGACCCTTGTCGGGACCACCACAACTTCCATGTTTGCAAAACGTCGATGGAGGATCTTCAGGAAATCTCTTATGGCAGCCCCGGTGGGAGAGGTAATAACGGCAATTCTCTGGGGGAGAAAAGGAAGCGGTTTCTTAACGGCTTCGTCAAAGATACCTTCAGCGGCCAGTTTCTTCTTTGTCTGTTCAAAAGCCAGAGCCAGAGCCCCTACACCCATGGGTTCCAGATAGTCCAGCATGACCTGGTATTCCCCTCGAGGGGCGTACACTCCAATCCGCCCCTGGGCAATCACTTTCATCCCGTCTTCAGGAATAAATTTCAGAAATCGTGCCTGGTGCCTGAACATGACGGCCCTGATCTGCGCCTTTTCATCTTTCAGCACCATGTAATAGTGACCGGACAAGGGAGAACTGAAATTGGAAATCTCGCCCTCAACCCAGACAAATTCAAAGTGGGCATCCAGAAGGCTGCTGATTTCATCTGTTAATTCACGGACTGTATAGATTTTTGCACTACTGCCGGACAAGCTCAAGCATTACCCTCATCTTGGCGTTTTATGATCGCATCCTGTGATCCATCAAATTGAAAAAATCCCCTTTTCAGAACCGCTTACTCACGGAATCGGTAACTCGCCAGAGCCCAAAACCTCTTTGTGTATGGGTTCCAGCATCAGTTACTATAGAACCAAAGCGGCCCAAGACACAAGGGCTATTTGTCGGAACTGAAAATCTAAAAAGTGGCACAAAGATTGCAAAATTTAGTAAAAGCATCCCCATGGGAAACCCCTTGGTCGGATCCGGGAGCCGCCACCATACGGGAGGCCATCCGGGATTCGTGGAGATTTCATCTGGAGTGGAAAGCATGATGGAAAGCACGGAAATACTGACGGGCGGAAAACTGGGCAGTTTTTTTGAGAATCTCAGAAAAGACAGGAGTGTCATAAGGATGAATCTCCTGGGCCAGAACTATGAACGCCTCACAATGATTGTCGGCGTTCAGAACAGGAAAGAACCCTTTCAATTCCATATTGACTATCCCAGCGAATTCGAAAAGGCCGTCAGGAAAAACGACCCCTGGAAGATACGTTTCGAGTTCATGGGAAAGGATAGGGTCACTTATCGGTTCAGGACCTTGGGGGGCCATATTTCAGGGGGAGACATATCCATTCCCTTTCCTGAGATGATCGAACGCATTCAAAGACGCGGCAGCTTTAGAATAGATGCGCCTCCTTCCTCCAAAATGGTCGTCTCCAACCATGCGAAATTCTTTGAACTATCTGTGATCAATTTAAGTGAGAGCGGTGTCCTCGTTGAAATGGACAGGGGAATGGCGAATAAACCCGTATTTCAGACCGGTGACTACCTGGAAAAACCGACAATTCTAGTCTCAGAGTCCAACGGGCACACGCAGGTCAATATCAAGGAAGCCCTTGTGAAACGGGTTGAAAGACCTTCAGGCAGCCTGTCGTACCGGTATGCCCTTCAATTTACCGAGCTGAAAGCGATGACACGGAGGGAATTGAGAGACTTGATCTACAAATCTCAAAGGAATTTCTTGAGAAGACGGCAAATGGAGGAAGAGTAGGACTGAAGTCACTTTAGACGCGGATGTCTATCAGATTTCCTATGCCCCGGGTCGTTTGATCAATTCGGCCTGAAGAATGGTAAAGCCCCTTGACTCTGTTGGGTTCGCGCCCTATGAACACAACGCCATCCTTACGTCTTCCGGAGCCGTTCAAGCGCCCCTGGATCCAACCTCCCTGGACGGGAAAAGGTGGCGATATGGCATAAATGGGTACAAGAGCTTTTATGTCACTTATGCTAGCCTGCACGGCCTTCTCCAAGGAAAGATATCTTATGATGCTCTAATTTATAGGTTCTTATCCACTTTTACAAGCTCAAAATTGAAATTTCCATCCATCATGTCGGGTGAAGACGGGAATCGGTAAAGAATTTTGAGAATATTTCCTGATACAGAGAACTACTGAAATTCCTTAAGGCGGGCAAAGGGTTGAATGATGAGTGATCGCATGGGGGAGGTGACATCCCGACCCAGGAAATGGACCCTTCTTCTTCTATTGGGGGCTATGATTGCAGGTTCTTTTATCTCCGTGAAATACCCGTTTATTTTTCGCATTCCCTTGGGAGTTCTTCACACGGCTCACAAGACTTTCCAGTCCAAAGGGCAGGTGAAATGCTCCGTAGCTTTCAACGTCGATAAAGGACATTATTTGAGATTAAAGATTGCAATCGCCTGTGACAGGAACACACAACGTCTGAATGTGACACGCAATCTTCCGCGTTTCAAGCATGAACTGTTAATGGAGTTGGGCAGATCGGAAATGGAAGAAGCCGTCAGGAACAGGGATTTTAGGACTCTGAAGGCGCATTTTATCGGGATCCTGAACAGGCTGGTGAAAGAACCCGTCAAGAAAGTATATATCGAGCGCTTTTTTATCGATTGACCGACAACCCTGCAGAGGGGGACTAGAATCTTTTGGCAAAAACGGGGTAGAACTGCCCTTTTTCCTCGAGCCCATAAAACGATCTGAAAATTCCTGCCATTGGTAAACCCTCCATCTTCAGCTCTTTCGTCATTCTGGCTCTTAAACGGACGGCCACCTCGCCATCTCCTGCGGACTGGGGAATATGGACCTTGAAGTGAGAACCCAACTCATGAATCATGTTTTCGTTTTTCTTAATACCCTTGAGATAGTCTTTTACTATATTGATACCCTCGGCATAGGAATAGCTTTCAGCAAACATTTCCCCCCAACTGTTTCGATAGATCACATCCAGGCCGTCTGGCTCTTTAAGCTTGGAGATCTCTTCCATGTCAATCACGACCATAATGCGATCCATGGAAGCCTCGTCTTCAAGCTGAGACCGCTCCGTTAGATGGTAATATGCCGGCAGGAAGAAAGATTGGATATGTTTCAGTAAATCCACCAGGTCCGTCAGTCTCACCCCTGAAGGATTGGGAGGCATTTCCACGGCCGTCGTCTGAAAGTCATAGAGCCCATTGTTAACAAGCCAGGCGAGGGCTTTTACTACCCTTTCCGCGGAAAATATTTTCCATCGACGAGTGCCTTTCTCCCTGGGATACAAGGTAGCGTCGTAAAGATCCCACCGTTTCCTCCTGGAATTGTTTTTTTCGTATTGAACGATGCATCGGCCCAGGATCAACCTGCGCCCGGTAAGAAAAGGGGTCAGTTTGAGTTTGTGCCGCTTCCTTGAAAAAAGTGCCATTAGCTTTCTGCCCAGGATGTCCAGATCATATTGGTCGATAATCTGGCTTTCTTCGGAACGGAGACGCCCTGAGAGGCTGCGATATGTGGAGGAAAAGAACCGGTTGATTTCGGAGGAAAACTTCAATTGACGACCGTAGCTCCAATTCTCGACTTGATTTAAATCTTCCACTAAGTCCATGGGCCAGTCCCATCGTTCCATCAGCTCTGCAAACACTTCCACTTTGTAGTCTTCCCCCATTGCCCTCTTCTTTGCCCTCGTCATGCCAGGTTGAGCTTTCAAATAAAAGGCCTTTTTTAGGAGATCCATGTGGGCGATTCTGTCCTGCTCTCTGTAAGAATCAAGGATGGTTTCAACCATGAGGAGATAGGGATCCATTTCTCTCAGGAAACGGCACCCGTGCAGTACACGCCCTTTGAGCGTTTCACAGAGTAAGGGGCCGTCGTATTGCTCTGAGAGATAAAGCTCCATCATGGCCATTTTGAGAAGGGCCTTGAAGGGGGATTTGATACCTTTGCTGAGTTGCCAGAGGGCGTTGCCCAGGAACTCATTCTTTGATACGCCCTCAAGAAATCCGAGATCGAGAAAATCAACGGCATCCAGAGGGGCCTTTTTGGTGAAGCTTTCCCATGTCCTCTGATATTCCTGCTGGCTGAAACCGGGAGGCACCATCCACCAGTATGGTATTTTACCCGTAACCAGAAGCATGGTTCTGTAGCATTCCTCTTTGAGAAATTTTTTCTGACTTGATCCTGAGCTTTCCTCATCCACTTTGCCGAAATCATTGAGTCGCACCTGCTCCAGGTCCAGGATGAAGAAATGGACGTCCATGCCAAAAGCAGACCGACACCAATGGGCTATCTGGTTAGTCTTTTCTTCCAAGGCCTGGACGCTTCTGCGACTGCAACGCCTTTTATCGACACACACCCAGAAATCAAAGTCCGAGTCAAATGTCTGCGCAACGGTCCCCACGCTACCCAACAGGAAAAGGGATTCGATGAGGGGTCTTTTGATCAGGTAGCCCTGGTACGGAATGTTGCGTCTCCTGGCTTCGGGAAAATAGTCCTCGATTACCTGACTCAACTGATACGAAGAGCCCACACCATACAACCCGCAACCAGAATCCCCTCCGGAAACATATCCAGGCAGATCAACTTCATTAATCGTTAACAATACCGGAATAATCTCGAAGACGACCGACGCCTTCTCAGGGTCCAGGTCATAGGCATGCTGGCATCTGAGTCGATTGTAGTTCAGGAATATCCTTTTGTTTTTTTGAATTTGATGGACACTTAACTTGTTGGAAAGCCCGTTCATGCTTTCTTTACCCCTCATGAAAAAAAAGGCCATCCATTTGAATGACCTTTATCCAAGATATTCAAGTGTCACTTCATGATTTCAGGACTTCGAGCAGACCTTCCCTTACCATCTTTTCTGCAACCCGCGACGCATCAACGTGATATTGTCCACTTGACACTTTGTCCCGGAGCTTGTTCACAAGACTGACCCGATCCGCCTGCTCTTTTTCAGCGGCCTCGGAAACCTTATTAAATTCTACAGAAGTTTTAGAAATGTCAATTTTCTCCCCGGTTTTGTGGGCAACGGTCCCATCGGTGACGTTGCGTTCTTCATTGGCTGCTCTTATCCCTGCAGCAGATTCAGAAGACCGAGATATCAGACCTATGGTATTGGAAATCTCATCAATTTTCATATGAATTCTCTCCTATTCTTTCGCACAACCCCGCGGAACGGTCCTGGATGGGTTCATGGTCTTTTTCCGCCCCATCTTTCCACTGACTCCTGGTGTCTTTCCTTTGGAGCAACCTGTGAAATCAGCTTGGCGGACAATTGACTGAGCACCTGTCTCTTCCGGGCCTCAATTGAAATATCCACCGAATCCGGAGATGCCTGAATCGGCGAGATGCTTCCTTTGGGCATACCCGTTCGGCGTTTTAATTGATTTCCATACGTCCTCAGAACATTGCGAATCTGGTAAGTGGTAATCGTCATATTTTTTCTCCATAATT
>CAYUCJ010000065.1:0-11246 GCA_964443285.1 uncultured Desulfobacteraceae bacterium
ACCGATTGGGTTGTTTTCGAACGCTTTTCCCCATCATTGACCTCCTCCTGATTTGTGCGTATGGCTGTTGCTAAGAGATCCCCACATTCCTCTAAGGGACCCAACAGAACTGGCAGTTGTCTTGGGGAATTCCTGGGAGGGTGACCCACACCTCCGACCAGGCACTTTCTGGCCGCTTTCTCCGAAACCCTTCACTCCCGCTTCGACCTTTCCAGCCTCATCGTAACGGCGTTGTGGACGTCCGGACATTGCAGTTCAATACGATCACCCTGCCACCAGGGCAGGCTTCCCCCAAACTGGAAAGTGGAGAGGCTGGGGAAGATATCATGATAGAAGAACCCGCAGAGTCCACCCGGATTGTGGCAGCTTATCTCAAACGTCTCTCCCACCTGGTGACCGGCACTGCAACTTCCCTTGACCCCACTGATGGTAGCCGACACCCTGTAACCGATACCTGGATCTTTCGCCATGGTTATTGACCTCCTTTCCTGCAACCAAGCCCTTCCTCACATGGGATAAAAGCGGTTTTCAGAGAAGTACGCCTCTTTGAGTCCGTCGAGCTGTTCTTCAAATGCCCGGTAGTGGTCTTCTTCCCAGTCGGCCAGCTCTTTAAAGAAGGCTTTGGCTTCAGGGAGATCCGCCTTTTCTGCACACGATCGATAGTACTTCATGGCCTCCATTTCCAGTTTCATCCCGATGGTCAGGGCGGTCACCTCAAAGTGGCTTTCCTTGATCCTCTCCTTGATTTCATCACTGAAAATGGGGCTTCCAGCATGCCGAATCCCTTTTTTCACGAGTTTCTCTTCCCGGTCGTACTCACCGTTCTCGAGCACGGATTTGTATTGATGGCGTAAGTAGTTGAAGTGGCCCATCTCCTCTTCGGCCATTCTGGAAAAGACCTTCTTTCCACCGGTGTTACGGGTATTTTCCGCCGCGTTTTTGTAGAATGTGTGACCTGTCAACTCCGCTTCCATGGCCGTTTTCAGACCTTCCAGAATCTCTTTGATACGGTTCTCCATTGATTTCTCCTTTTTCAGCCGGGACTGATGGCTTCGCAAAAAGCTGGTTTATGCCGCAAGCGGCAACCTATGAACAACGACGTTGATCCTAACCTTACCGTCTTTTTCAGATGCTCCTCCTGAACTCCCTCGTCCGGCAACCCCCGGTAAGTCGAGGCTACCCAACCTTTCTATGCACATCCAGATCCCGGAGTTGCCATCGGGCAAAGAGCAACAGTGTGACGAACATGAAAAGAAAGTACCAGGGGAACCACGCGAAAGACCTGACAAATATTAAATTTTCCAGGCCTTGTCCAAGAAGGCCGGGAGTCTTTTCGTGAATTCGGGTTCGCAGGGTCGCAAGCAACAGAGAATAGAACAGGCCGATGAGCCCATAGGCCAGGTTGAGTGACAGCCCTTTGAAACTCAGTACGGTGGCCCGCTGGCTGGAACGCGTCATCCGGTTGAGGTAGTGACTGACGAAGAAGTTCAAGAGAAAGAAAACACTGTAAAGCACCACCAGGGGGAGCAACCCCAAAAAAGGCAGGAAAAACGTCATGCCCGCCAATCCACAGAAAGTCATCACCGCCATGACCCCCAAATTATAACCCGGACTTCTGCGTTCTGCAAGCCTCCGTGCAACACGCGGCATGAAGAGCCCCAAAACGGCCAATCCGGACCCGATCAATCCAAAAGACGCCTCCGGCAGATCGATGAGCCGATAGTACTGGCTGCTGAGGGTCACAACCATCCTGATGACGTGATCAAAGATGAGTCCTGTGGTAATGATCACGAGGGCAAAGGGCGTTTTCAGGATCCAGCCTCCCGCGCGGAGGGTCACCTTCAGGGTCTGGAGCAGAGATCCATGATGATCTTCATCTGTGGCTTCCTCCCCCAGGGCCTCCACAGGGACCTCTTTCATCCTCAAAGTGGTAATCAGTGTCATGACGGCCATGAGAAGCGTTAGGTAGAGCGGAAACCGGAGGGTGACATCCTGGGTCATGGGTGTTTTCACTCCGAACCAACCGGCGACTTTTCCCATGAGAACCGGATCATAGACAGCTGCCCCCAGGCTCATGGCCACGATGAAAGCGATGGATTGAAAACGCATCTGTCTTTCCAGGACCCGGCCCCAGTCCCTGATGTCCCCTTCCGCCTTCAGCGCATCGTAAGCCAGGGCTTCATCTGCACCGCTCGCCGCGGCCTCTGCCGTTCCACTCAGCACCCGGTTTACCAGAAACAGGACGAAGAGCAGGTGGACGTCGCCCCTAGGTGCAAAGCAGAGCAGTGAGATTTCAGCCACCATGAGCACGCCCGTACTGACCAGGAGGTTTCTTCTGCCGATGATATCGGCAAGCGCACCCGAGGGGACCTCCAGCAGGACAATAGTGATGGCCCACACCACATTGAGAAGGGCAAACTGTTCGAGTGTCAGTCCGAAATCGAGAAAGAGGATGGTGAAGACCGGATAATAGAATCGCGCATTGAAAAAGACACGAAAGGCAATAAAATAGCGGATGTTATCGATCTGATAGAGTGACTTTTTGCCCACCTTGCCTGCCATCCGCTACCCGCTCGTCTTGCAGGACAGGAATCGTGGGTCGAAGACCGATCCTATCAGAAGGACATGATCGAAATAGGCGGCCACGCTCGAGCCGGAAAGGGGTTTCCCATTGTTTAGATAAACTTCTTCCACCCGGTCTTTCCCCGGTCCCTCAAGGGTGACCCTGAGCACTTGACTCGGTGACAACCGTTCCGGATTCCTGGAATACCTGACAAAGGTCAGCAGTTTGGGGTGTGCGCCGATCCACAATCTTCCTTTTCCATCCACTTCGATGTTATCGGGTCCCGTGGATAGCTCGACGGCGCGCCTCAAAGTAAGATCCCCTGTCTTGAGGTCTCGGTCATAGACACTGATCTTGTGACCTATGGTGGACGCGACATAGACACGTTTCCCGTCCGGACTCCGGTTGATACCATTCGCGTATTTCAATCCCCCTGCCACCTTCCGAAAATGGCTGCCGTCATAGTAGAGCACGTTGGAACGGGCCAACTGCAGATAGTCTTCCAAGGTCCGACCCAGTCTTGATTGGCTGGAGTGGTCATTGGTCACATAGAACGCGCGCGGCCCGACAGGGAGCACATCGTTTGGGCTGGACATGAGCTTGCCGCCCACGGATTCCCGATGCACGAGCCGCCTTCCATTGAAATCAAAAATCTCCACAAACTGCCCTGCGCGCGTATGATTGACCACGAAGAGTGAAGAAGTCCCTTTTGCGGAGACATAGAGGCCTATGCCGTGAGGGTGGAATGGCTTCCGAAATCCCTCGGTCAGATTTGCAACGCGCGGAAAATCGGAAGTGATCTGATAGCCGAAAATGGCCCCCTGGAGTTCCTCGTCACCCTGGAACCAGGGTCTCCTGTCATCTGAAGATATGAATGCCAACCCGGTCGGCGGGTGGATGGTGATATCTTCGGAACTTTGGACCCCTTTGACGACGGTCACCCGCCCTGCAAAATGGGGTCGAATCAGCCTGAATTCCCCGGCATCCCTGAAAGTCTTGAAAGCGAATATTCCAGCAACAACAGTCAAGACCGCCAGGACCGTGACCATAATCTTTAGTGTTTTCATAAGGATAGTCAGTTTCTTCTCAGAACTGCTGTCACGAGTTCCTCTATTCCCAGTCGATAATTATCACCCATGGAGTTCAAATATGCCACAGAAAACTTGCCATCATACCGGTTAGCCATGTCCACGCACCCGTGGAGGTATCCATGACTCCCTTGCAGGCGACGGGAATGAGGATTGACAACCCTTCCTTCTTTCACCTACAATCCGGCCTTCAAGATCATCGTTCCCTGAATTTCCGGCAACGCTTCAAATTTCAATAAGAGGGCCAGTTTCAAAACGTTCGATTTTGTTCGAGGTTAAGAAAGGCGAACATTTTAACCACAGGAATATATTGAATATTTCGAGGATTAAGATTCGAGCCTGACGCAGACATCGGGCAAAAGGGGGCGTTTTGAAATTGGCTCAAGAGTCAATAAATGCACTGGTTTTACTTACTCACGGGTATTCTCTTCACCCTCATGATCCTGGGTTTCGCAATCACTTCGCTGGTTGAACTGGAAAAGCGCGCCGGGTTTCTCGTCATGATTTCCGCCCTGGTTTTTCTCGTTATCTGGTTGGGAATAGGGACCTTTTTTCCCGGTACCTCCTTCATTCTTGCCACCGTCTCCTGGGTCCTGTTCCTGCTGGGACTCCTTATCCTTGCCCTTCCCTTCGGCAAACCCGAGCCCCTTGTCATCGATCCGGCGAAAACCGCGCGTTTTGATGAACGGCACATCATGTTCGGCAGGGCTGAACTCAGGGAAGGGACCCCTCAATACGAGACATACTACGGGGATCTCAATCCCGGGATGAAGGCAACGGATGACCACATACGGGCCATGCCGGAGCTTGGAGCGGAAGGCTCAAGATACTTCCATTCGCTTGATTCCCCCTATATGGTTTCCGTATTCGAGTTTATCAAAAAATACCGACACCTGGCGGAACCGGGGGAACCGAAAGGGGAGCCGGTTGCATTAACGCCCGAGGAGTCAACCCGGAGGCTGAAGGGGTTCGCAAGACACCTGGGGGTCTTGGATGTCAGGGCAACCAGGCTCAGGGATTATCACGTCTATTCCCATGCCGGCCGGCATCACCATGACTGGGGCAGGAAAATTCCTGTTAAACATAAATATGCGGTGGTCTTCTCGGTGGAAATGGACCATCGCATGGTCCACGCCGCGCCGCTGCCGCCTGCGTCCACGGAGACGGCGATCGAGTACATGCGAATTGCGAACATCGCGATCTGTCTGGCCACCTATATCAAGAACCTCGGATACGCGGCCCGGGCCCACCTGGACGGCAATTACCAGGTCCTTGCAACCGCCATTGCCCATGACGCGGGGCTGGGAGAACTGGGCAGGCTCGGCCTGATTATTACGCCCTCACATGGACCCAGGGTCCGAACCGCCGTCGTCACCACCGATATTCCCCTGGTGGAGGACAGGCCCATCAATTTCGGGGTCCAGCATTTCTGTCAGATCTGCAAGAAATGCGCGGTGAATTGCCCTTCCCAGTCCATTGCCATAGGGGAAAAGAGGGAAGTAAGGGGTGTCAGCAAATGGCAGTCCAGGATGGAAAGCTGCTACCAATTCTGGAGAAGCATCGGCACGGACTGCTCCCTGTGCCTTGCCGTGTGCCCTTATTCCAAGCCCAATACTTTTTGCCATAAGATCATGAGGTTCTTCATCAAAAGGAATCCACTGGCCCGGAAACTGGCCTTTGTCATGGATGACCTGCTCTACGGGAAAAAGCCCCGCCACGTGGAAAAACCTTCATGGTTTTCCGCTGCATAACTCCGCACTCTTTCCGCCCGATCTCCTCGACGACCCCATGTTTTCAATACCTCTTCCCATGATCAAACGATGGACATCTTTCCCTTTGGCCTTTGCTATTATGGTGGATTAATTTGCTTGACTTTTTCAAACAGTTTTTTATGATGTGCGAAATCAATAGAGGTTTGCCTTAATTGGCGAAAGGTTTCGTTCTGAAGGAAGGTTCCATTTTTCTAAACCCGGAATTCTCTCGGACCTTCGTGACGAGATGGTGGAAATGACCGTGGATATAAGGCGCGCGCGGGAAAATGTCCGCAGGCATACGATACCAGTATGTCGAGGATATTTTTCAAGCACAACGAAATAGACACGGGCAAATCTGCCATCGGAGTAGATTGTTCGCGAGAATTCCGGGCTGAGTGGCAGCCTGCAGTTTGAAGCCGTGAGAATACTTTTAGAAGGAGGGTGTCCCTATGGCTAATGGCGTTGTAAAGTGGTTTAACAGCAGCAAAGGCTTTGGCTTTATCGAGCAGGAAGATGGTCCGGATGTTTTTGTTCACTACTCGGCGATCTCCGGTAACGGATTCAAGACGCTCGATGAAGGCGACCGCGTTACCTTCGACATCGAGGAAGGCAAGAAAGGCCCTGCTGCAGTCAACGTAGCTGTCGTCTAGTTTACGGCCTCTCAAAAGAAAAAAGGGTATTCCGACGCACGGTGCGGGAATACCCTTTTCTGTTCCTGTAGGTCTGACGCCACCCGCGTTCGCTCCCCATTAGGCTCCCGAGATTGATGTGCTAATCCTTGTCCTTCAGCAAGGCTTCGAGACCGGCAAAGGGTTTGTGGGTGGAAGGTGGTTTCTTTTCGCCTCCAGGCTCGGGCCCTCCATACCATTCGGCATCCAGGTACCGGGAGTGCTCGTTGTCATGACAGTAGATGCACAACAGTTCCCAATTGCTGCCGTCAGGGGGATTGTTGTCATGGTTGTGGTCTTTGTGATGGACGGTCAGTTCCTGTAGTTTCTTGCCCGTAAACTCACGCCCGCACCGCCCGCAAACCCATGGAAAGATCTTGAGGGCCTGTTCCCGATAAGTCTTTTCCCGGCGCTCCTGTTCGCGCCGGGCCTCGGCAATTATCTTGTCCATTCACATAACCTCACCTGGGATCTTTTTTCCCGCTTTTGTGATCATTTTACGAAAAAAACCATCAGTTGGACAGCATTAGTTTTGTGGCCATCTCAAGGGCGGCAAATGTCCTGTGGAAAATACGGTGAATTGCTGATAAGATATCTTGATCGACTTGCACAACCACCCGAACATCGGGAATCTGGCGATTTTGAAGGAGACGTTTTGAAATCAATCTATTTTTTGTCCCTTAACATGATTCAATTTGTGCCCTATGCCTATGGGTTATTAAGAAACTATGCGGAGCAGGATGAGAGAATCAAGGCCGCCTACACCTGGAAAGAACCGTTCTGCCGCATTGAACCGGTTGATAAAATCGTATCGGGAATAAGGGACCCTGACCTGCTGTTCTTGTCCTGCTATGTGTGGAACCACAACCAGCAGTTGGAAATCTCCAAGAGGGTTAAAGAAGCATACCCCCGATGCATCGTTGTATGTGGAGGACCCCACATCCCCCGGATCAGTGATTTCTATTTTCTGAAATACCCGTTTGTGGACATACTGGTTCATGACGAAGGCGAAATCCCTCTAAGAGATCTTCTGCTGGAGCTGATGGAACCTTCTCCGGACCCAACCCATGTAAAAGGGCTCACCTGTAACATTGATGGAAAAGCCGTTAAAACCGGTACCGCTGAGAAATTGGACGCAAACCTTCCGGTTCCCAGTCCCTATCTGAGTGGTCTGTTCAGCTCTTTTTTTAATTCCCGGGATAATGTCAACAAGATAGCGCTCTGGGAAACCAACAGGGGCTGCCCGTTTTCCTGCTGTTTCTGTGACTGGGGGGTTCGGACAACCAACAAACTCAGGCTCCATGATATGGACCGGATCATAAAGGAAATTGAATATTTCGGAAAAAACCGGCTTAAAGATATTTATATTACGGATTCGAATTTCGGTATCCTGAAAAGGGATCTTGACATTGCCGGATTGCTGGTAAAATGCAAGGAAAAATACGGTTTCCCAAAAAGGATCAGAATACAGTTTGCCAAGAAATCAAATCATATCGTGTTCGAGATCAGCAAGCTTCTCTATGACAACCATATGCTGTGGGGGACGACCCTGTCCATGCAGAGCGTTGATATGAACGTCCTCAACGCCATCAAAAGGCCTTACGTAAGCATTGAAAATTACAAGAAAATAGAAGAGATGTACGGCAAGCATCATATCCCCACGTATACCGAACTGATCCTGGGTCTGCCCATGGAAAGCAAACAGTCCCTGATCGAGGGGATATGCACGCTGTTTGATATCGGAATGCACGACGATTTCCGTATGTTTGAGCTGGTCCTGCTTCCCAATGCCCCGCTTTCTGAAAAAAGCATGCGACAGAAATACGGGCTGCATACCAGAATGAAACCGGTTCGTAAAGCAGACCCCGGCTGTGAAAAGGAATACGTAGAGCTTGTGTTCGGGTCCAACACCATGCCCCATGATGACTGGGAATACTGTTTTGTTTTTTCTGAGATGGCACAAGCCCTTCACAATGGCGGATATACCCGGTTCATGTCCATCTATTTAAAAGAACAGGGGATCATGTCCTATATTGATTTTTATGCCGGCCTTCTGGATTACATGCTCATAGCTGAAGAAGACTGCTTTCTACCGTTCAAGAGAGTCAAGAAGCTTATCAATGATTTTTACCGTGATCCTGACATGCCCCAGATCAACCGGGCGCTTACCCAACCTGATATCAGGAAGTTCCTGGCGAAATACAATCCGGATCGAAAAGCGTGGCAGTTATGGACCTATATCTGGCTGTGGGTCAGTGAACACCTGGACACCTTTTATGATCGTCTTTTGGCCTATATGGAAAACAAGGGGGTCAAAATCAACTCCGAGATCCTTGATCTGATGAAATATCAGAAGGAGATCATGCTTACCCTGGATTATGATCCAAAGGAGGGTAAAAAGGCGGAATATGGTTTCAACTGGTATGATTACTTTTCAAGAAAGCCGGAATTGAAAAGAGGGCCGGTTACCATCACCTACCAAGATCAGAGAATGGGGGCTTCTTTTCAGTACGAACTGGAGAGAGCCAACAAGAAGAAGTTTGTCACGGCTGCCATCGGTATTTCATACCCCTATTCCAAATTCAGGCATTTCTTTCATCAGTTTGAAGCGGCGACCCCGTCTCACTTGAGCCACCTCAACAAATAGGGAGCGGTTGCAAACCCATGGACTTTGATACGGACCACCTGATCATCGGTTCCGGTCCTGGAGGAGAAGCAGCGGCCCAAAGGTTGGCCGAACTGGGCGCCACGCGGGTGACCGTGGTTGAAAATGGCCCCGTCGGCGGGACCTGTGTGAACTGGGGATGCATCCCCACCCACTTCATCCTTGAACACCTGCTGATGAGGAGGCGGATATCTGAAACCATCGCACGCCACGGGCTCTTCACGAACTGCCCGGAGCTGGATCCCGAGGCCTTGAAATCGGCCACCGACCGGGTCATTGAAAACCTGAGACAGACCATCCAGCAGAATCTTGAGCATCACAACATCGAGTTCATACACGGAAACGGGCGCATCGTCGGTCCCCACCGGGCTGAAATTACTGTGGAGGACGGCACGGTCATTTCCAGGATTCCCGAAACCATCATTGTAGCCTCGGGCGCCCCGTTCAGTGGCCTTGAGGTGAAGGGAATGGCCACGGTGGAGGGCCATCTGGTACGCGCCGACCGCGCCATCAGTCTGGCCCTCGATGATGTACCTGAAACCCTCGTCGTCTATGGCCTCGACAGTCCTGCGGTGGAGCTGGCCGTTTTGTTTCATTTGAGGGGATCACGGGTGACGCTCTTAAGCCCGGGGAGCTCTGTCCTGTCCTACGGGGGCCCGGAACTTGCCCGGACTGTCGAGGATTCTCTGGAATTTCACGACATTGAGATCCGAAGAGAGGTCCGGCTGGAGGAATTTGGAAAGACATCCGACCGGCTGAGGGTCACCTTTGAGGAAAGCGGCAGTTCAAGAGGTCGACTGGAATGCGACCGCTTTATCAATGCCTGGAAACGGCAATCGAACACGGAGTGTATCCGCGGTTTGACCGTGCTCCAGGAGGATGGCCGACCGAAGGTATCTGAAGGTTTGCGATCCTCCATCGACCACGTCTATTTTCTGGGGGATGTGCGCAGTGGAAACGGCGTGCCCTTCCGCTCCCACCTGGCCGCCTTCAGCGGCAGGCTGCTTGCAGAAAGACTCATGGGTCGCCGTCCGAATAGGCCCCTGGACTTGAAGATGATACCCAGGGGCATGGCCACTCTGGATTTCCAGGTTGCGGCCATCGGTTTGACGGAGCAAGAGGCCCGGAATGAGGAACTGGATGTGAGGACCTTTCATATCCCCAATACCTACAATGCCTATGCCCGGATCTTGGGGCAGGTGTCCGGCTATGCGCAGCTGGTAGTGGAGCAGGAGTCGGGCAGGGTCCTGGGAGGTGAAATCATTAGTCCGGATGCCATCAACCTGATTACCCTTGTCGGTTCGATCATGGCCTGTGAGGGAAAGATCCAGGACCTGAGAACCTTTCCCGCCTTTCATCCCAGCCTGTCGGAGGCCATTCTCGACTGCGCCTGGCTGGCTTAGGATGTCTTACTCTCGGCCAATAAATCGCCAAGACGTTCAAAAAAATTCTTATACTCTTTTCTGCCGGAAAAGATCGACTGCCGGTTAATACCTCGACCAATAACGTGATGAATGGCACCTGGGGCATCTATTCGTGCTTTTTTTGGTATGATGATACCTTGTTACAGGCCTATTTATCATATCAATTCATATTTTCATGTACGTCCCCAATTCCGTCCAGCGGAACTCACATCCGCGTGCATTCAGTTGTTGGCCGTCGATCTATTCGGCATGCAAAGCATCAAGAACAGCACTGGGATTCCTTGATGCGATGCGCAACAGTGCTTTGGCCGGACCTTCCGGCTTTCTTCTGCCTTGCTCCCAATTCTGCAAGGTTCGAACACTGACTCCTATCATAAGCGCGAATTCGTTCTGCGAAACATTAAGTTTCTCTCGCACTGTCTTGATTTCAGGCGGCTTGATTTCATACACACGGCTTGGTGCTTTACGACCAGCCTTAATCTCGCCAGCTTCTTTGATACTGGCGACCAGCTTTTCAAAATGCTTTTTGTTCATGATAACAACTCCTTGGCCATTCCACGGAGCAGCTTGAGCTGGTCCGTCGTCAGGTTTTCTTGCTCGTTCTTTCGATATGGAAAGAGCATAAAAATGATGTCTGGAGGGTTCCAATAGTAAATGACTCGCAATGCCCACGTTTTCCAGATCCAGGAAGATTCCAGCGGATTTTCCGTAAACCTCCACCACCTCGGATCAAGCTTCCCGCATCCGGCCGCAGCATCAATACCGATTGGAGCATCCGATAACTATCATCCGGGAGGAGGCGCTGGATCTCCTTTGTGAAGATTGAGGTTTCGATAAAAACCATGGTGGGATTATACGCCATTGGCGTATGTTGTCAAGAAGAATCTCGCGTTGGCCAATGCCGAGTTGACCGGCAGGTTCTCCGTGGAGAGAGGGGCGCTCTTTTAGAATTTAGTAATTTATCTTTCAACCGAAAAGTTGCCTTATTTGCGATTGCTTCTCGCCTCTCCACTGAGAATTCGGTACAAGCTAAACTCATTTTCAATTTTTTCCGGAACTACACAAGCCACGCACAATTTTCTTG
>CAYUCJ010000066.1:0-2510 GCA_964443285.1 uncultured Desulfobacteraceae bacterium
TCTCCCAGTGAATCGGAGCCTGTGAAACTTATCGCTAGTCTCTTTTCCCCGGAAAAGGAACTGGTGGAGCTTGTGGTGGATGAACTGTCCGGGCTGTTCGGTCCCGTGGACTGGGTCAGCAGGGAATGTTTTTTCGATCGCACGCGTTACTACGAGCGGGAAATGGGCTGGCCGCTCCATCGGCGTTTTGTCTCTTTTGAAAGGCTGGTGCGCCCCGAAGATATTGTCGACATCAAACACCGGACGAATGAATTTGAAAAGAAGTACCTGAAAGGGGAGACCAGGAGGATCAATATCGATCCGGGCTACATCTCAGCCGAGAGGCTGGTCCTCGCAACGGGAAAGAATTATGTGCACCGCATCTATCTCTCCCGGGGGATCTACGCCGATCTGACCCTTGTGTTTCACAAAGGGTACTTCGAGCCCCTGCCCTGGACCTACAGAGACTATAGAGAACCCTGGATTCGGGAAGCGTTCAGGAAGGTCCGGGGAACCTATATGCTTGAGAGAAAGGAGAGAAATCGTCTTGATCAACAGCATGACAGCTTACGGCAGGGCCGACCTTGATTTTGAGGGTTCACTACTGCTGGCCGAGATCCGTTCGGTCAACAACCGGTACCGCGATATCATCTTCAGGATACCGCGGAATTTCCAGACCCTGGAAGAGGAACTGAAGAAGCTGGTCGCCTCCAGGGTCAGGCGGGGTCGCATTGAGGTGTCCGTTCAGATGGAGGGAAACGGCGACAATCCGCCCTACGAACTTGAACTGAACGGACCGCTGGTCGACTCCTATATCAGGATCATCGATCAGATCAAAGAAAGATTCGGGATAGAGGGGGATGTCCGGGTGGATACCGTGTGCCAGTTGAAGGACGTGATCGTGGCCAGGCCCGAGACCCCCGATGTGGACAAGATGATGCCGGGTTTTGTTGCGGTCATCGAGAAGGTCCTGGATTCCTACGATGCCATGCGGGCCAGGGAGGGAGAGGCCCTCGAGGCCGATTTCAGGACGAGGCTCGCCACGATGAGGGGATATGTGGTTGAAATAGAAAACCGGATTCCGGAAGCAGCCGCCCACCGCGCCCAGAGGCTGAAGGAAAGGATTGCGGCCGTGGTCGGCGACATGGATATCGATGAAGCCAGGGTCGCCCAGGAGACGGCCATCCTTGCTGAGAAGGCCGACGTCACAGAGGAACTGGTGCGGATCAAGAGTCACCTGGACCAGTTCGAAACATATTTGTCATGGGATGAACCCCTCGGAAGGAGATTCGATTTCCTCATCCAGGAGATCAACCGGGAAGTCAATACCCTGAGCACAAAAGCATCGGACGCCTTCATTTCCGGGATTGCCATTGAAATGAAGGCGGAGCTGGAAAAGCTCAGAGAACAGGTCCAAAACGTCGAGTGAAAGGAGATTATTCCATGGGTTCCAAGCTTGTAAACATTGGCTTCGGCAATTCGGTGGTGTCCAGAAGGGTCATCGCCATCATTTCTCCCAACGCAGCTCCCATCAAACGGCTGCGCGATGAGGCGAGAGAGGACAGGAGGCTCGTAGACGCCACCCAGGGCAGGCGTACGCGCTCCGTGCTGATTATGGATAGCAACCATGTCATCCTGTCGGCCGTTCAATCCGAGACCCTTTCTCAGCGGTTCAGCCCGAACTGCAATCTGAGACAAGAGGACCTGGAAGATTAGCCATGCCGGGGAAGCTTTTCGTCATATCCGGACCATCGGGCAGCGGTAAATCCACGGTCGTCCGGGGCGTGCGAAATCGATTGAAGAATGTGAGCTATTCCGTCTCTCACACCACGAGAAATCCACGGGTCGGGGAAAAGGAAGGCCTGGACTACTGTTTCGTGGACCGGGCGACGTTTGAGAGGATGATCGATGAGGGCGCATTCGTGGAATGGGCTCCGGTTTATAATGACTTGTACGGCACTTCTCTAGCGGGCCTGCACGGCCAGGTGAAAGCAGGGCTGGATGTGCTCCTGGATCTGGATACCCAGGGCGCCACGGCGATCAAGAAGGGCTTTCGGGACTGCATCCTGATCTTCCTCTTTCCACCCTCCATGGACGTCTTGGAGGCACGCCTCAGGTTGAGGGACACGGACGAAAAAAAGATCATTAAAGAACGGCTGAAAAAGGCAAAGGGGGAGATGGAGAAGGTCGTGCGGTACGACTACGCTGTAATCAACGATGACCTTGAGCAGGCCGTAGAAGAGGTGAAGGCCATTGTCCTGTCGGAGCGCTGCCGGGTGGAGAGGGTTGGCGAGAGCCTCAGGGAACGGTTTGATCTCCGTCTTTAAACAGGATCTGCGGGATCCACATAATCATTTTCTTCCCGCGTTGCTGGGGCCAAATACTGCATCCGCTTTGCGTAAAGAATGAGGATCGTACCATCAGCAGAAAATTGACCGATGTGGTCCCCGGCTTTCACGGGATTAGAGAAGCCCTGGTGGAGGGACGCCTCCCCATCCGGGAAATCTGGATCGCGGAAGAGAAACGTTCCG
>CAYUCJ010000066.1:2610-11142 GCA_964443285.1 uncultured Desulfobacteraceae bacterium
GTGGAGGGACGCCTCCCCATCCGGGAAATCTGGATCGCGGAAGAGAAACGTTCCGGAAGGGTCAGGGAGATTGTCGGGCTGGCCAGGGCGCAGTCCATTCCCGTTCATTCCGTGAACGCTCCTGAGATCGAAAAGAGATTCCCCGGTCTGAATCATCAGGGAATGGTTGCGCTTACCGAGCCGTTTTCCTATGGCAGCCTGGACGAAATCCTGAAGAGAGCGGGGGAAGGGGCCGACCGCGGCTTGATTCTTGTGGCGGACCACATCACGGACGAGGGAAACCTGGGGGCGCTCATTCGAACGGGGTCTTTTTTTGGGGCCAGCGGCCTGATTCTACCCAAAGACCGGTCGGCCCAGGTCACCTCCGCGGTGGTGAAACGGACATCCGGGGCTATGGGTATCATGCCCATATGCAGAGTCGTGAATCTTGGGAGGACACTGGACGTCCTGGACAAGAATGGCTTCTGGATTCTGGGAACTTCGGGTGAAGGGGCCCGGGCCATCTATCAATTTGACTGGAAACGGGACGTGGCCCTGATCCTGGGAAACGAGGAGCGGGGGCTGAGCCCGTCGCTGGAAAAGCGGTGCCATGAGGTGGTCCGCATCCCGAGGGTCGGTCCGGTGGAATCCCTGAATATTTCAGTGGCCGCCGGCGTCATCCTCTCGGAAATCCGAAGACAGCAGGCGGGGTAGGAAAGGAATGCACCGGCCCTCCCGAAGTCAATCAATGCTCTGAATCGAGCGGGAAGGTTTTAAGGACACCTGTCTTTTTGAAGGCCTTGATCATTTCGCAGACCGGCAGACCCACGACATTGGTATAGGACCCCCTGATCCTCTCGACCATGAAAGCGCCGATTCCCTGGATGGCGTAACCTCCGGCCTTGCCCATGGGCTCTCCCGTGTTCACATACCCCGTGATTTCCTCCTCACTGAGGGGCTTGATTGAAACCCGAGTGGTCACCGCCTCGCCGTGAACCTCCCTGCCTTCCGGAGAGACGATGGAAAATCCGGTTATGACCCGGTGTTCCCTGTCCTCGAGCATGTGAAGCATCCGTCGGGCATCCTCTTCATGGTCTGGTTTGCCCAGGGTCTCGTGGTCACCGACCACAATAGTATCAGCCCCCAGGACCCAGCCTTCCGCTCCCCTTTCATGGACCCGCAGGGCCTTTTTTTTAGCCAGGGCACAGGCGATCCCCTCAGGATTCCCTGAAACCTCCCCCTCGTCAATTTCACTGCGAAGGGCGGTAAAGGGGAGGCCAAGCAGCTTCAGCAAGTCCCTGCGGCGGGGGGAGGCCGAGGCCAGGATGAGGGGGTAATCTTCACTGATTGCGCGGTGGGTCATGACAGATCGCCCAATCCGAAAAGCTCGCCGGCGTTCAGGGAGGTCATCCTTCCCAGATCCTTCAGGTCCACCTGCCTTAACCGGGCGATTTCCCCTGCGGTCAGGGTCACGAAGGCAGGTTCGTTCCGCTTGCCCCTTTGGGGAACCGGGGCCAAATACGGGGCGTCCGTCTCTATGAGCAGCCGCTCTAGGGGGATTTTGGCGGCCACTTCCCTGGTTTGAAGGGCGTTTTTATAGGTGACCGTCCCGGGAATGGAGATGTAGTAGCCCAGGGCCATGAAATCCTCTGCCAGGCTCATGTTGCCTGAAAAACAGTGGATAACGCCCAATCGCTCTCCCGGCCCCATATATTTCAGCAGTTCCAGAACTTCTTCGTGGGCATTCCTGTCGTGAACGATAACCGGGAGTTTGAGGTCGCGGGCCATTTCCAGCTGGCGTCTGAAAAGGCTTACCTGGTCATCCGGGGGGGCATAACGGCGAAAAAAATCCAGGCCGATCTCCCCCCACGCAACCACTTCGGGATGGGAAGTCAAGTCGGCGAGAATGGCCAGCTCCTTTTCGGAAGGGGCCATTGCGTTGTGCGGATGAACGCCGACTGCGGCAAAAACCTTCGTGTACTTCCCGGCGATTTCCAATGCCTTCTCGGAGGTTTGAAGATCGATCCCGACAGTGATAACCCGGGTGATGCCTGCTCCAAAGGCCCTTTCCAGGGTTTCCTCCAGGTCGTTCTCAAAGTCCTCCATATCGAGGTGGGCGTGTGTGTCTATCAGCATCATACTCCTTCCGGTCTGTATCCTTTTGAAAATGGGATGTCTCTATTAAACACCCTTCCGAACAAATCAAAGGGTCGCCTTGAATTCCACTGCTTTGCTTCGGAGCCCTGTTGATGACGGCTAACGAAGTCTCTTTACCCTGCGTACCCAAGGAAGTGACAAATCCAAGGCGGTCATGAAAACGCAAGCGGGTGTGCCCCAGGTGACGTAGGATCCGACCCTGCCCGTTCTGCATGGTTCAGAATTCTGTTGCATATTCTTAGTATTTTATCAAGAATAGCAATTAAAACTTGATAGAACCGTAAAAAGTCCGTCATGGACTTTTTACAAAGTCATCAAACTTGGGAAATTGGTATCGGCTCAAGGTCCAGGGGAAGCAGCCCGGACGACCTTTTTCAGAGGCAAGTGTGCCATCCCGGCGGTTGAATCAATTGGAACGATCTTTGCAAAGATAAGTAGCGATGACGTATAATACTCTCCATTCGATTTCCCCAATTTCAGAATACGAGAAGAACACTTAGAGCTATGGCAACTTTTCCTGCAAGAGCCGGCAATTCAACTCCTGATGAGAAGTATTTGGAACATCAGCTCCTGTTCCAGAAAAAGCTAAATGCGATTACCAACAAGATCCATTCGGCGAAGGACACCAATGATATCCTCATCAATCTCCAGGATGAGATCCTGGGCCTCTTTGATGCCGATCGCATCACCATTTACGTGGTGGACGGTATTCGCAAACAGATTGTTTCCCGCTTCAAGACAGGAAGCGAAATCAGTGAAATTCGGGTTTCCATCGGAAACGGGAGTGTTGCCGGATACTGCGCCGCCATTGGAAAAGTGGTCAGTATCATCGACGCTTACGATGACAGGGAACTCAAGGAAATCCATCCCAAACTGGGTTTTGACAAGACCTGGGATAAGAAGACCGGCTACAAAACGAAACAGATCCTCGTTGCCCCCATCACCTACAACAAGTACCTCCTGGGGGTGATGCAGCTCATCAACAAGAAAAACGGGGACGCCTTTACCGATGAAGACTGCGAGTCGCTCACGGACATCGGGAGGGTCCTGGGCATCGCGATTTTCAACAATCAGAGAGCCGTTCAAAAGACCAAGACCACCCGCTTTGACTACCTCATCACGAACAATATCATCAGCAGCAAGGATCTTGGCGAGGCCATGTCCAGGGCCAGAAAGGCCAAGAGATCCGTGGAGTCCGTGCTCATGAGCGACTTCCACGTTTCCAAAGAAAATATCGGGAGGTCTTTGTCCAACTTTTACAAGACCCGGTTTATAGCCTATGACGACCGGATGGTGATCCCCGGGGACCTGCTTAGAGGGCTTCGGGTGAGCTATCTCAAGAGCAATGTCTTCGTTCCCGTGAAGGAATCCCAGAACAGTGTGGTCGTGGCCATGGAAGACCCCGGCTACCTGCCGGCGAGGGATGCTGTAAAGCGGATTATGCCGGGCAGGAAGTTTGAGTACTGTGTCTCGCTTAGGGAAGACATCTTCAAGATGATCGACCTTTTCTTCGATGTGAATAAGAAGGAAATGCTGCATGGTTCAGGGAGTATCGAAGACATCCTTGGGCAGCTTGAAGGACCGGATGATGAGTATGACGAGAAAATCGAGAGCCTGAGCGAAGAGGACAACGCCATTGTCCAACTGGTCAATAAGATGATCGTCGACGCCTACAACAGGGGAGCATCCGATATCCACATAGAGCCCCGGCAGGGCAGGGCTCACGCTCTGATCCGATTCAGGATCGATGGTGCCTGCCAGATCTATCAGACTATCCCCTTTACCTACAAGAGGGCCATTGTCTCCCGCATCAAGATCATGTCGGAGCTGGATATCGCTGAGAGAAGGCTTCCACAGGATGGCAAGATCAAGTTCCGGCGCTTTGCGCCCCTGGACATTGAACTTCGCGTGGCCACCATTCCCACGGCCGGTCAAAATGAGGACGTGGTCATGAGACTCCTCTCCACGGGGGAGCCCATCCCGCTTGACCAGATGGGCATGAGCGAGAGGAATTATCAGTCCTTCATTGACGCCATCACCAAGCCATACGGTATCGTTTTGGTGGTCGGGCCCACAGGGAGTGGGAAAACCACGACCCTGCACGCGGCCCTTGCCTACATCAACAAGCCTGAGACCAAGATCTGGACGGCCGAGGACCCGGTGGAAATCACCCAGGACGGCCTTCGGCAGGTTCAGGTCGTCCCGAAGATCGGGTTTGATTTCGCGACGGCCATGCGGTCGTTCCTGCGTGCGGATCCCGACGTCATCATGGTAGGCGAGATGCGCGACCACGAAACCGTGTCCACCGGGATCGAGGCCTCCCTGACAGGGCATCTGGTTTTCAGCACGCTCCATACGAACAGTGCACCCGAGACCATTACCCGACTCCTGGATATGGGCATGGACCCCTTCAATTTTGCCGATGCACTCCTGGGTGTCCTGGCTCAGCGGTTGCTGAGAACCCTGTGCGAGGAGTGCAAAGAGAAATACCATCCGAGCCAACCGGAGTTTGATTCCCTGGCCAGGTCATATGAAGGGGATTTCGACGCGCTGGGTGTGAAATACAATAGAGACTTCATGCTCTACAGGGCGAATGGGTGTCCTCGTTGCGGAAATACGGGATATCGCGGAAGGACAGGGATCCACGAACTCCTGGTGGGGAACGATGACATGAAGTCCCTGATCCAGAGCAGGGCGAGAATGGGAGAACTCCGGGTCCAGGCCGTCAAGGATGGGATGACCACGCTGATGCAGGATGGCATCCGGAAAGTCTGTCTTGGCGTGACAGACCTCATACAAGTTCGAAAGGTCTGTATCAGGTAGTGCCCATCCATAAATGGCTATTTTGCCCGATATCTTTTTTATGCTCAAATTTCAATCCTCGAAATACCTCCATGTATTCCTGTGGTTAAAATCTTTGCATGCCCCGCTCAAAGTCCGGGATCTTCGACTCGATCTCCAACAAAATATCTCATTTATGGATGGGCGCTGGTAAGACCAAGTCTAAGGGAATAGACCCGGGCGCAGGAGGCCGGCCCCTTCTTCGAACCCAAACATGATGTTCATGTTTTGAACGGCACTCCCTGCCTGCCCTTTGACCAGGTTGTCTATGTGGCTTACCACCACGAGCCTCCCGGTCCTCTGGTCCACATTCAGCCACAGATTACAGAAATTGCCCCCCCTCACATGGCTGGTGCTCTGCGGGACTTCAGGGCCGAAGACCCTCACAAAGAGATCCTTTTCGTAAAAAACACGGTAGGCCTCCAGGATCTGCACCATACCGATTCCCTCTCTGAGTCGCCCGTAGATGGTGGTGAGGATCCCCCTGCACAGGGGAACCACGTGGGGGGTGAAGGTCAATATCACCTCTTCGCCCGCCAGCAGGGAGAGTTCCTTTTCCACTTCAAAGACGTGTTGATGCCCGGACACCTTGTAGGCGTTCATGGCGTCGTACCGGGCAGGGTAGTGAAAAGTGGGCGCGGGGGTTTTTCCGGCGCCTGAAACACCTGTCTTGGCGTCACAGATAATAGAGGCGGATTCTATCAGTCGGAATTTCATAGCGGGGGCTAGGCCCAGGATAGAACTCACGGCAAAACACCCGGGATTTCCCACCAGGTTCGCCCGTGAAATTTCCTCCCTGTGAAGTTCCGTCAGCCCATAGGTGGACTGGGGCAGGAGCCCGGGGGAGGCGTGGGGTTTATCCCTACCGATCCGGGCGGCATAGCGGCCGTAGGATTCCGGGTCGTTGAACCGGAAATCACCGCTATAGTCAATGACTTTGGCGCCCTTTTTCAGCCACTCCGGCGCCCACTCCTGTCCAACGCCATCGGGGGTGGCAAAAAAGACAACGTCAAAATCCGCAGGAGAATCCGGATCGTCGGGCGCCGCTATGACCAGATCACAGAATCCCTTGAGGTGGGGGTAGAGTTCACTGATGGGCCGGCCGGTGTCGTGCCTGGCTATCAGCCCTTCAATTTTCACATAAGGGTGGTCATGGAGCAGCTCTATGGCCCCGCACCCACCATATCCACCTGCGCCGATAATACCGACTTTGATTCTTTCCATTTAAACCTCTTAAAACTGGCTATCATATGAAGAATTATTGCATCTATCCTGATCCAGGGGCGAAATGACGCGGCTTCAGAAACATCCCTTTCGCCCGTTCTTCATACGAAATCATCAAACATTAAACCGGAAGTGCGCGATATCGCCGTCCTGAACGGTATACTCCTTGCCCTCCAAACGCACCAGGCCGACCTTCTTGGCCTCCTTGAAACCGCCGAGTTTTTTGAGATCGTCATATGAGACGACTTCGGCCCGTATGAAACCTTTTTGAATATCCGAATGGACACTGCCGGCGGCTTCCAGCGCAGAAGTCCCGGCGGCTATGGGCCAGGCCTTGACCTCATCTTCGCCCACCGTGAAAAATGAAATGCGGTTAAGGAGTCCGTAGGACCGGCTGATCACCCGGTCGAGGGCGGATTCGGTCACGTGATAGGCCTCCAGGAACATCTGGGCCTCTTCAGGAGACATGGATCCGATGTCCTGTTCAAGACGCCCGCGTACGACAACCGTATCCACCCCTTCAGGGGGCCTGTCCCACGGCGGAAGCGTCTCGTCTTCATCTTCGTTGTTCATGATCACAAGGACCGGCTTGGCCGAGAGAAAGGTAAAACCCCTCAGAAGCGGATGGGAGGCCAGATCGACCTTGGCGCGAATGGGGTCGCCCTCTTCCAGGATCTTCCGGCAGGATTGAAGGAGACCATACTCGTCCCCATCCTCCTTTTTCCCCCTTTTTCGATCCATTTCAATGCGTTGAATGCGGTTCTCCGTGACAACCAGATCGGAGAGGATCATCTCCTCTTCCAGTTGCCAGTAGTCATTTCCAGGGGTGGGGACAGATCCGCCGGCCGGCCGAAAATTGCGGACCACGTGAAGGAGTGCATCACAGGTACGGATCTGGTTCCAGAGGCCTGCCCTGGATTTTTCAGGGGATACCGCCTGAATCTCAGAAGGGAGGAGGTATTCGACTTTCGCAAAGGAGGTTTTCTTGGGCTGGTAGATCTCCGACAGGAAGGCGATCCTTTCGTCAAACACCGTAACGGTGGCCATTTTCATGTCTTTTCGGGCAGGTGTGCGGTCGTCTTCCCCACCCCTTGCCCCGGTGAGCGCATCGAATATCGTGGATTTGCCGCTTTGAGGAACGCCCACGATTCCCAGTTTCATGGTCTCCAACCCTCCTTTTTGTATCGAACTGTCTCACGCCAAACCTCTCTTTTTCCTGAGCAGGACGTAAACAGCGCCGGTGCCGCCATCGTAGGGTTTGGCGGTTGAAAAAGCAAGGACGATCTTTCTTGCAGGACCGCGGGTGAGCCACAGGGGCAACCGTTCTTTCAGAACCGGTATGTGGTTTTCGGAATTCAGACCCCTTCCATGGACCACGAGGATACACCTCAACCCGGAGTGATAGCTCTGGAGGACAAAACCCCTGACCTTCTCCTGTGCATCCTGTTTGGTGAGTCCGTGGAGATCGATATAATCCTGGATGGGGAACCGGCCGCGCTTCAGCCGCTTCATGAGCTTGGGACTGAAGCCCTGGACGGAACCCTCGATGTATTCATCACTGTAGTTAATGTCCAGTTCCGCCGAACCGCTGACCAGCTCGGAGAGGTGGGTCATGGCCTCCAGTTCATCATCAGGGGCGGGATGGGCGGGCCTGGCATCCACTTTCGGCAAAGGTGTGACCCGTTTATGGGGTGAAGCCAGAGGTTCCACCCCCTCCATGGCCTCCAGGAACACCTTCTCCTCTTCCTCCAGGCGGGAATCGGCAGGAGGCTTTTCCGGTACCGGTCCGGTTGCATCGGGACGGCTCTCAGCGGGGAGGTCAAGTCGCCCCAGGAGGGCGGGGTTGAAGACGGTTTCCTTTTTCCGCGTCGGGATTTTTTCGGCCTTTTTTTTCGTCTTCTTTTTTCGCGCCATGAGTGAGGTTCTCCTCCTGACTCTTATGGATAAAGACCCTCAGGTGAAGAGCCACGACTTCGTTAGAAGTCATCAATGTTAAACTTGAAAAAATGTAAATCCTAACATAGGATAACATCTCATATTCTAAGGGGAAGAATAGAAAATGGCAAGAATTGATGACTACAGAAAGGCCGCCCAGTTAGGAAGGGACGGACTGGAAGGGAAAAAGCCCCGGGGAATCGCTGACCGGAGCGGCGGTTCATTTCAGGCGGAAGGCGAGAACCGGGGCACCCTCCTCCTGCCCTTTTTGAACAGGGCCGTCGCTTTGTCGTGGCCTGAACTGGAAATGCGTTTCAAGGACACGGGCGAGGAAGTCCCGGTACAGCAGCAGGTCCTGATTCTGCACTATCTGAACGGAGCACAGGGAGCAGAGGT
>CAYUCJ010000067.1:0-1281 GCA_964443285.1 uncultured Desulfobacteraceae bacterium
TGATCATCGAAGAAGGCCTCGAAATATCGGACACCTTTTTCCGGGATTTGTCCATCACCTACCAGGCCCTTGCCGAAGAACAGGTGAAAAAATATTCCGACGATGCCGGCTTCAGTAACCTGAGATACGACAGGGACGGGGAAGAATACCTCGTGAAAAATGTCTTTCGCAATTCCGTACTCGAGGCCGGCGAACTCCTCACCGCCCCTTACAGGATGACCGAAAAATTTCTCAGGTTCGTCCACTCACACGGGGAATTCAAGCCCTTCATGGAAAAGGGACTGGGCGATGCCATTCTGGCGGTGGACCGAAATGCCCGGCAGACCGTCTTTGAAATGCCGCAAACCGTTTCGTGGGAGAGGGTTTCAAACAAACTGCCCAGGATTTTCTACGACCTGATCGAGGTGGTGGAAATGGAGAAAAGGCGTTTTCCCTGAAAGGCCGGACCCCGTTTTCTATGAACCAGGACTTCGCTGAAGGATCAACAAACCCTATCCGGATGCTCATTTTCACCGATCTGGACGGGACGCTTCTCGATTCTGAGACCTACAGCTGGGAAGAAGCAGAAGAGGCCCTCCACATGTGCAGACGACGCCGTGTGCCGGTTATCTTGGCCTCCAGCAAGACCAGGGCGGAGATGGAAATCCTGCGCAGAAGGATGTCGGTTGAAGGACCGTTCATCGTGGAGAACGGCGGGGGTATTTTTCTCCCGGCAGGGACTTTTGAAGACTTGCCGCCCGGGGTCGTCCGGGAAAGGGACCTCTGGAAATGGCCGCAGGGACCCGCTCATGGATCCCTTACTCGCGCCCTGCGCGAGATCCGGCAGCAGTTGGGATACGACATCCGGGGGTTCTCTGAAATGACCACCCAGGAGATTTCCGGGCTCACCGGACTGGATAAAAAAATGGCCCGAAAGGCCGCACAGAGGGAATTTGATGAGCCCTTTGTGATACTGGGCCCCGGGACGCCGGATCGCAAAGCCCTCCATTCGGCGGCGGCTCGGAGGGGACTCTCCATCACGGAAGGGGGCCGGTTTTTCCACCTCCAGGGTCCCATGGACAAGGGCAGCGCCATGGATAGGGTCATTTCACGTTACAGAAGGCTTTACGGGAAGATCGTGTCAATGGCCCTGGGCGACAGCCCGAATGATTTTTCCATGCTTGAACGGGCCGATTATCCTGTCCTGATCCGTTCAGGGAAAGATTTCCCGGAGCTCGTGAGGCGGATACCGCGCCTCCGGGTCACGCGGCAAATGGGGCCTGAAGGCTGGAATGAGGCCGT
>CAYUCJ010000067.1:1381-7007 GCA_964443285.1 uncultured Desulfobacteraceae bacterium
TACCGCGCCTCCGGGTCACGCGGCAAATGGGGCCTGAAGGCTGGAATGAGGCCGTTTTGAATAGACTTGATGACTTTGAAAAGAGTCATCATCGTGCCCATGGACGGATTTTTTGCGATTCCATTATAGTTGACACAAGGAGCGAGCCGAAATGAGTGAACCGTTTCAAGCTGAAATAAACCCCCATGGGATAGAAAGGGCCGAATTGGTAGTTTGCATACCATCCTACAACGAAGCGGACACCATTTCCTATCCCACTCAGCAGGCCGACAAGGGACTCACGAAATATTTCAAGGACAAGACCTCGGTGATCATCAACTGCGACAACAACTCACCCGACGACACCGGGCGTGCCTTCCTGGAGACCCCCACCAGGACCCCGAAGATGTATCTCTCGACACCCCCGGGTGTCAAAGGGAAGGGAAACAATTTCATGAGCCTGTTCAAAAAGGTCGTGGCACTGCAGGCCAAGGCCGTCGTGGTAGTGGATGCGGACCTGCAGAGCATCACCCCGGAGTGGATCAAGCACCTGGGGGAACCACTTTTTGAGGGTTTTTCATATGTGGCGCCCCTCTACATCCGCCACAAATATGATGGGACCATAACCAACGGAATCGCCTACCCATTGACAAGGACTTTGTATGGCAGGCGCGTCAGACAGCCCATAGGAGGCGATTTCGGATTCAGTGGAAAGCTGGCAAAGACCTATCTCGAAAGCAAGGTCTGGGACGAGTCGGTGGCCAATTTCGGAATCGATATCTGGATGACGACGCTTGCCATCAGACAGCGTGTTCAGGTCTGCCAGTCTTTCATGGGCCGTCCCAAGATCCATCGCACCAAGGACCCCGGTTCCCATCTGGGACCCATGTTCAGGCAGGTGGTGGGAACCATCTTTTCCATGATGAAGGAATTTGATTCGATCTGGAAAAAGGTCAGGTACAGCCGTCCGACAGCCATTTACGGTTTTGGGCTGGGAGAGGTGGAAATGCCTCCTAAAGTTGAAGTGAACACTTCGAATCTACTGGAGCAATTTCACGGTGGGTTTAAACATTACAACGAACATTGGGGTCTAATCCTTCCGGAAAATATCTACAAAAAACTTCACGAAATCGGAAACATGAAAGAATCGGAATTCAATTTTCCAACCGATCTCTGGGCGAGGATACTCTTCGACATGGCCGTGGCCTACCGCGACTCGGTGATGGATCGGGACCTGATGATGGAATCCCTCATCCCCCTCTACTTTGGAAGGACCCTCTCCTTCGTAAAAAGAACAAAGCGCATGTCCATCAAGCAGGCGGAAGAGGCCATTGAAGATGATTGTGCAGCCTTTGAGATGGCCAAGCCTTATTTACTGAAACGCTGGCAGAAAAAATGAGAGGGCTCACCTCACCAGGACCAGCCGCACATCCATGACATTCGTATTGGTGGGGCCGGTGATAAGGAGATCTCCCGTCTTTTTCAGGAAGACATACGAGTTGTTTTCCTTCAGGAAATCCTGTGCCCTCAATTCCGCCTCCCTGGCCCGTTCCAGCGTCAGAGGATCCACAATCCCTCCGGCCGCCTCCGTGGGGCCGTCATTTCCATCCGTTCCGCCGCTCAGGATTACCAGACGGGGAGCCACGTCTCCCAGATCCATGGCCGCGGCAAGGCAGAATTCCTGGTTACGGCCCCCAACTCCGCTGCCCTGGATGGTGACGGTGGTTTCCCCGCCGGATATCACGCATGCGGGAGGTGACAGGGGATGGCCCGTCTTGAGGATCTCCCTGGCAATGGCGGTGTGCACCCCGGCAACCACCCGGGTCTCCCCCTCCACCATGGAGGAAAGGATCAGGGTTTCGTAGCCCAGAGACTCGGCCTTGGTCTTGGCCGCCTCCAGGGCCAGAATGTTGCTTCCCACAATATAATTGAAGACCCGGTCAAAGGCTTTGTCCCCCTGCTTCGGCGTCTCAACCCCCTCTCCTGCGACCCCGGCTCTCAAATAGGCTTCGACCCCAGGCGGCGTATCGCTAAGCCCGTACTTATCAAGGATCTCGCTCACCGTTTCAAACGTGGAGGTGTCGGGAACAAAAGGCCCGGAGGCGATGACGTCCATCCTGTCGCCTACCACGTCTGAAAGCATGAGATTGATGGTAGTGGCCGGATAGGCCGCCCGGGCCATCTGCCCACCCTTTGATGAAGAGATATGCTTCCTGAGGGCGTTGATTTCGTCTATGCTCGCGCCGCATTCGAGCAATGAGAGCGTCATAGCCTGTTTTTCCTCCAGGGTAATGGCCCCTGCAGGCTGGGGCAGCAGGGCTGACCCTCCACCTGAGATCAGCGAAAACACCAGGTCCCTTTCGCCGGCCTCCTTGAGAAGATGAATAATCTTCCTGGTCCCTTCCACACCGTTTTCATCAGGCAGTGGGTGACCGGCCTCAACAACTTCTATTCGGGAGAGTGCCCGGGTAAAGCCATATTTCACATTGATCGTCCCCTCCCGGATCCTGGACCCGAGAATGTCCTCAAGGGCCGCGGCCATAGGTGCGGTTGCCTTTCCACCACCCACGACCAGGACACGGTCAAAGGAATCCAGGTCGATCTCTTTGCGGGTCCGGGCCTCCTGCCCAACATACAGCCTTTTCCCTTCCAGGCTGACAAAACGTTTGACGGCCTCGCAGGGATCAACCGCTTCGAGGCAAGCCCTGAAAATATCCTGTGCATGGCTTCGCAGCTGTTTGAGCATTTTCCTCCACCTCCATGATTTCATCTCGTCTTTCGGGTTCGCACTTTATTTCTCAAAACCTGCCCTGGCCAGGAGACTGAATCTGACATAAATTCACAATATATGGTATTTTCCCTTGACCTTTATAACAATCAGTTGTATGTAGGCCTCTAATATGGAGGGACAGCACCAAGATCATCACGGGCCACTACAGCACGATCGAAGGCTCTTCCTGACAAAGAGCCTTGCCTTTCTTGCCGGCTCGCTTGTGGGATGGGACCTTTTCTCAAAAGCCGAAGCGTCTGAAAGGCTTACCTTTCCCATGCCCAAGATCAATCGGAGCCGCTGCCTTGCTGCCTCATCAACCCCCCGGATTGCACTGATTATCGACGATATCGGAAGCAGTATTTCCCGGGCGAGGGCCTTCCTGGCCCTGGGCGTGCCCATCACTTTCTCCATACTTCCCCAATTGCCTTACTCCGAATTCCTGGCAGGAGAGATCGACCGGGAGGGTCATGAAATCATGCTCCACCAGCCCATGGAACCCTACTGTCATGAAATAGACCCGGGCCCCGGTGCCGTCTACGTCGCCTATAGAGGTCCCATGATTGAAAAAATTGTTGAAAAAAATCTTCTCCAAATCCCCCAAGCTAAAGGGGTCAATAACCACATGGGTTCAAGATTCACATCCTCCTCGAGGAAGGTGACTCAGGCCCTCAGGATCATTAAACAGAAACATCTGTTCTTCGTGGACAGCCTGACGACGGTTCATTCCAAGGCCTACCAGATGGCCAGACGGCTGCACATGAGAACCGCACCAAGGAATGTGTTCCTGGACGACCCCCCGGACCTCCCCGCCATTCGGTCCCAGTGTCGCCACCTCGTGTACCACGCCCGCCAATACGGCTCCGCCATCGGCATCGGTCATCCTCACCTGAACACCCTGAGGGCCCTTCACGATTTCATGCGTGACCTGGCAGATCGAAGACCTGATCTGGAATTCGTCCCCGTGTCTCACCTCCTCTGAAACAGCAATTTTCGCAAATTTGATTTCATGGCCCCTGTTCACGAGCCCGGGGCCCCGGCCAGGCACCGGGCGGTCGCTTCAGCGAAGTCCGCGGCCAGGGCCGGCAGCAAGCCATCCACGTTTTGGATCGTATCTTCGGGCCGGTGAAGGTTGGGGATTCGGCCCTTATCATCTTGGGCCGACAGGGTCAGGCTCGGAATATCGCCACGGGCATACCAGATGGTGTCAAAGTCCCCGGTGTGCCACGCCCCTTCCATGATACCGCCGAAGCGCAAATCACCGGCCGCCGTTTCCCGGGCGGCCCGCACCAGGGGGTTGTCGTAGGGGACCCTTGTGAGGCTGCCCGTTTCTGTGATGATCTTCACTTCCCCGGCACCCAGGTTGTCGAAATTGAGGACGAAGGTATCTTTTTCAGCCAGCTCCTTTCGATGCGCAAGATAATAGCATCTGGCCCCGGCCATGCCCGTTTCTTCAGCGCCCGTCAGGACCACTTCAACCTCCCACCCTGGAAGCGGGTTTCGCCACAACCGTTCGGCGGTACTGACGGCAACGGCCACGCCTGTCGCGTTATCGGCTGCACCGTTTGTAAACCCGAAACGAACGTAATCCAGGCTCGAAAGAACCCCCTGGCCCAGGAAATAGATCACGAGAAAAAAGCGCAGCCAGGAAACCGTCGGAAGACCGACGCCAAGAAGTTCCAGGAAGGCGACCACGGCCGCCATGACCATCAATCCCAGGCTGATCAGAAGGGACTGGCGAAAATTCTTGACCATAGAAGGCAGGTAGAGGAGGGATATGGGCGCGGAATCGTAGTGGGCCATCAGGATCAGCTTTTTCTGGGGGGCTGCGGGCCGGGTTTCTTTCCCCGCCTCTTCCCCGGCTGGGAACCTTCCGATCACGTTTTCGGAAAAGCCGCGCGGGGGAAGTAAAATGAGAAATGTGGATCGCCAGTCGAAATACCTGAGAGCCGTCACAGCAGAGAGGGCAACCAACCCCCATGCGAACCATGTGAAAATGGGGATGAGCAGGAGTCCCGAGCACAATCCCCCGATAATCCAATACACCTGGGTAATATAGGTTTTTGAGGTTCGAAAGCGCTCGCGTTTTACATCCGCGCCCAGGGTTTCAAGTCTGGCCTGGAGCCTGTCGGCCGCTTGGCGCTCATAGGCCGTAGTCGCCCCCCTGTGGGATAGGGCTGCGAGTTCTTTCACCAGGCTCAGGGTATCAACAGCCTTATGACCCGATATCTGAGGCGCCACTTTTATGAGCCCTCACAGGTGGATTTCGCCTTTTGAATACAGGACCGTATGACCTGAAATTCGAACACGGTCCCCTAAATGCTCACAGAACAGTTCTCCGCCACGGTTCGAAAGTTGAAAGGCATGCAGCTTGTTTTTGCCCAGGCGCTCGGCCCAATAGGGAATCAACGTACAGTGTGCCGATCCGGTAACCGGGTCTTCAGGGATGCCTGCATTGGGCGCAAAAAACCTTGACACAAAATCGCAATTCACCCCGGGTGCGGTCACAATGACAGCAAAGGTATCTCGCATCTGCTTCAACCGTTCGAAATCCGGCTCCATCTCTTTTATCTCATGTTCATTTTCGAAAACAGCCAATAGATCTCTAGACTTGCGAACCTCCACCGGATTCATGCCAAAGGCATCGAAGAGGAGCTGAGGCGGTTCAGTGGGAATCGCCTTTCTTGCCGGGAAATTCATAGACAACAGGTCGCCGGCTTTGCTTACCGACAATCGGCCGCTTGCTGTTTCAAAATCAATCGAGGTCAACCTACTGTCAACGAATGAGAAAATGACAAATGCGCTTGCAAGTGTGGCATGTCCACAGAGATCAACTTCCATCGCAGGCGTAAACCACCTGAGGCCATAGCGGCCTTG
>CAYUCJ010000067.1:7107-11080 GCA_964443285.1 uncultured Desulfobacteraceae bacterium
GGTGGTCCTGATCACGCTCAGGTTGGCCTCGTAACCCCGCTGGACAAGCATGGTCTGGGGTATCTCTTCCCCAAGATCCACGTTGGACATCTCTTTTGCAACATATTGATCACCATCATCCGAAACGATGGGCCCAGGGGTGTCGATTCGTTCGATCTCTACTTCCACACTGCCCTTCGAGCTTTCCTGGAACACGACCCTGCTTTTCTTAAACGCCTCCGTTTCAACATTGGCAATGTTGTTGGCCGAGACAGCCAGCTTAGTGGCATGGGCCTTGAGGCCCGAAATGGTGTTGCTTACGGAAATCATCAGAAGCATTTCCTTTTGGAAGGATCCTTCAAGATGGGATCATTTTTCCATCTGCAATATCTGTTCAATCGGCATATTGCCGGACAAACTTGAAGGGGAAGGATCGCTGAGTTTTCCGGAGAAAGAACCCTTCAGTGCATATTACGTGGTTTTTCCTAAAAAAAATCTTGTTGAGTGCTGGAAGTGTCTGATAGGATCAATCAAATATCTCCAGCAGGATACCTGAACGGAATAGGAAGAAAAGGATGAATCAAAGCATTGAAAGGACCTTCTGCGGACGCATGGATCACGGCGGCTGTGGCCTTTTGGTCCATCTGAAAAACGGAAGGGTTATAAAGATCCAGGGAGATCCGGACTCTCACACCGGAGGCTACATCTGCCCGAAAGGCAGGGCCCATCCGGAACGGTTGTACCATCCTGATCGCCTTCTTTATCCCCAAGTTCGGATTGGAGAGAGAGGGAAGAACAGGTGGCGAAGGATCTCATGGGATGACGCCCTCGAAAGGATTTCTGATAAACTGCTTGAGTGCCGTGAACGTTCCGGGGCCGAGAGGGCCATGTTCATGCAGGGAACGCCGAAGGGGTTGGAACACCAGCTCCTTCAAAGATTGGCCAGGAGTTACGGCAGCCCGAACGTGGCCGGCACGGGGACGGTCTGTTTTGCGCCAAGGTCGGGCGCTGCAATGACCACAAACGGCTATTACCCGCATCCCGATCTTGAAGACTATCCGGAGGCCATCATGGTTTGGGGGGCCAATCCTTTTGCCACCAGTCCGGACAGCATTATGGCCCCCCACCTCACCGCTGCGCTGAATCAGAACCCCAAGCTCATTGTGATCGATCCTGTGAGGACTACGCTGGCCGCCAGGGCCGATCTCTGGCTTCGAATCTGGCCCGGAACCGATGGGCTTCTGGCTTTGGGGATGATCAAGGTGATGATCGAGGAGGGTCTTTACGACCAAACCTTTGTTCGAGACTGGACGACCGGTTTTGATGAATTGAAGGCCCATGTTTCCTCCTTTTCCTTTAATGAGATCGAGGGCAAGACGAAGATTCCGCTGAAGAACCTGAAGAAAGCCGCCCGCGCCTATGCGGAGGCAAGATCAGGTTGTCTCCTGTGGGGGAATGCCATAGATCACAATATCAACAGTGTGCAGACCGCAAGGGCTTTGGTCATCCTCATGGCCCTGACGGGCAATCTGGACAGGCCCGGAGGCAACGGCCAAGCTTCTCTGTCCGGCATATTGAACCCCGCGGAATTCACTCTGAAGAAGAAATACCAAGATCTGAAAGGAAAGGGAATTGGGCGGGATTTTAAGCTGTCCTCAAGCATGGGTTTTGTGCCCTACCACATCGGGATGCAGGCCATCCTCACGGCAAAACCCTACCCCATTGAATTTCTGTATCTTCAGGCCACCAACCCGGTTTTAAGCCACCCCAACTCGCGAGAAACTCTCCAGGCGCTCCAGAGGGTTGGATTCCTGGTCGTATCGGAGCTGTTCATGACCCCAACAGCTCGGTTTGCCGATATTCTGTTGCCTGTGGCCACACACATGGAGTTCAACGATCTTGGTTACTACGGCCTGCCCTGGGGCAAGATCATGGCAAGGCCCAAAATGGTCGATCCCCCGGGAGAATGTCTTTCGGACGTGAATATCCTCAACGCATTGGGCCGCCGGCTGGATCTGGATGATCCCTTCTGGGAGGATGAAGAATCCTGCATCAACCATATTCTGAAGCCCTCCGGACTCACTTTTTATGACCTGGTTAAGAAAGGCCTGCTCGAAGAAGAAACGGTATACGAAAAGTACAAGGAACATGGGTTTAAGACACCCTCCGGAAAGGTGGAGCTCTATTCATCATGGATGAAGGACAATGGACTGGCACCCCTGCCGGTCTTCGATGATTTACCGGACGGACATTCCAGGGGTGAGGACTTGATTCTCACATCCCTCAAACGTATCGAATTCTTTCATTCCACAAACAGGAACCTGCCCTCCCTTAGGAAAAGACGTCCCGAGCCGGTCGTATTGATCCATCCGGAGACGGCGAAAGAACGCCGGATAGAAAGTGAGGCATGGGTATGGATCGAAAGCAAGCAGGGCAGGGCAAAATTCAAGGCTCGATATGACGGGAATCTGCATCCGCGCGTGATCGTAGCGGAACATGGCTGGTGGTTTCCCGAATCAGATGCCCACGGCCTTTATGAATGGAAGATATCGAACCTCAACAGGTTAACTTCCAACACCCCACCCTATGAACCATCCATCGGCACCGTCAACCTCAGAGGGCTTCCCTGCAAAATGTCCAGGGTGATGCCTGTGACGTGATCCCAGCCGCCTGCGGCCGCCCCTCCTAACCATATCTCCCGTATTCCCGGGTCGCCTCGAACATGGCGATGCAGTTTTCAGGGTTCACGCCCGGGTGGAGCGTGTTGGAGGAGCAGATAATCAGCCCCCCCCCAGCCCCCGCATCGGCCACCGCCCCTCTGACGGCGGCTCTCACCTGTTCGGGCGTGCCGTTGGGGAGCAGCTCCTGGCAGTCGATGTTCCCGAGCAAACAAAGCCTGTCGCCGCAATACTCCTTGACCCTTCTCAGGGACATTCCCGCCTGGGGTTCCAGGGGGTTCAGTCCGTCGTAGCCGGATTCGAGGAGGATGTCCAAGATAGGCCAAAGGTTCCCGTCACTGTGCCGCACCACCTTCATTCCCATCTCGTGGGCGCGGTTCACCAGTTCCCGATTGTAGGGATTGACGAACTCGGTGAAGTGCGGAGGTGACACCAGGGTGGTATTCTTGTCGGCGATATCGTCCTCCACGATCAGCACGTCGAGACCGGCCTGGCCCAGCATCTCAAGCTGCTCCAGGCTGTAGTCCGTGACCATCCTGGCCACTCGATGGACGAAATCCGGATTCCGGTAGACGGCCATCATCCAGTTTGTCATGCCGGTCAGGCGCCAGCTTCTCACGAAAGCACCCCGCATCATCCAGAATATGGCCTTGCGTCCACTGAACCGTCCTTTCAAGAGGTCCACAAGGATCAGCTGCTCCCGCTTGGGACTTGGTGGCCTGAAGCGCGCCAGGTCCGATTCGGTGGGAATCGGGTGTTCGTCCGGTATGGGGATGCCGAATGGGCTTCGCGTGAACCCCACCCCCCAGTCATCCACGAGGGGTTGGACCCCGGAAAACTCCGTCCCCGGGCCGATGGGCAGGCAGGTGTACCCGTCGATATGAAACACCTCCAGCAATTGGAGAAGGGTTTCGATGAGTTTTCCCTTCTCCGAGTCATTCATCTCCTGAAACTGTTTTCCTTCCGGGAGGCCCTCGGTGAAATGTTTACCGATGCCCATGATGGGGCCTTCATTGATCCCATGGATGAACAGGGGAACCCTGTCGGGTTCCTGGATGCTCAATGCCTTCAGAATGCGTTCCCTGCCTGTCATCAGCCCTCCTATGCAACTATTGTTCAAGTTCCGGTTCGACTTCCTCCACACGAGCCAGGTCATTTATGTAGAAAAAGGATCCGATCAGAAAAAGAACCCCGGCCAGCAGCGTGAAGACGGGCAGCAGCTTCATGGCCGTGGTGATACCGTAGGCATCGGAAACCGTTCCCACGAAAAGGGGCCCCAGGGGACTTCCCAGGGAGTGCTGGATGACCACGTTGAG
>CAYUCJ010000068.1:0-11054 GCA_964443285.1 uncultured Desulfobacteraceae bacterium
GTATGCCACTTAATATTTCCCCCGACCATCATAGCTATCCCCACTTCCGTCATAACCCGTCCATAGGCGGCGATCGCGCCGGCCAGGATGCCGTGCCGGGATTCCCACAAACTACTAAAAAAGAGTTGCCTCCGATTGGCTCCCATGGACATGATCGTGATTCGAAGTTTTTGATCCATGCTTTCGACCGCAGTTGCACTCAGACCGATGACAATCGGCAATGCCAGGATTGTCTCGCCGATGGCGATAGCGGGCAAGGTGAAGAGTAAGCCGAAATTTCCCAGAGGACCGCGATAGGTCAGAAACGCGTAAACCAACAGGCCGATAAACACCGTCGGAAGGGCCATCATAGTGTCCACAATTGTCCTGAGCGGTCTCTTCACCCTGAAGTCGAAATACCCGAGGCAAAATCCAAGGGGTATCCCTATGAACAGGCTGCTTCCGATGGAATAGCTCGACACCCTGACAGTGGCCCATATGGCCGAGTAGGTCTCAGCGTTGCCGCTCAGCAATAGACTAAAAGCTTGGAAAAATCCTTTTAGTAAAAAATCCATCGCAACTTTATAACAGGCAGAAAAATGCGACTGCAGTGAAAATAGAGCAAATGGGAGCGATATTATCTGCTCATCTGCAGTCGCATAACTTATGCTTTTTTATCAAAGCTTTCCACTACATTTTCGCATTCGGCGTGAATAACGGTTTTCCCAAAAGTTTAAAATCCTTTATCAGTTGCTGCGCTTTCGCGCCCGTGATCCATTCGATAAATTTCATGGCCGTGTCGTATTTGGTCTTCGGGCAATGCTTTTTGTCAACGGCAATCACGCTGTACTGATTCAGCAGTGCCGCATCGCCCTCAACTAAAATCTTGAGCGGTGGATTACCTTTCAGGTTGGCTTCATACTTGATGTAGGTTCCCCTGTCCGTCATGGTGTACCCGGTGCGTTCAGCGGCGATATTGATAGTCGCCAGCATACCCTGGCCGGTCTGAACGTACCAGCGATCTTTTTCCGGTACCGACATGCCTGCCGCCTTCCACAGGGAAAGTTCCTTTTTGTGCGTTCCGGAATTATCTCCACGGCTGACAAAGATTGCCTGTTTTGCCTTAACCGTCTGCAATGCTTCTTTTATGGATTTTCCCTTTATTGCAGCAGGGTCTTCTGCAGGTCCGATGATAACAAAATCGTTGTACATGATCTCGCGACGATCCGTGCCAAATCCAGAGGCCACGAATTTCTTCTCAGCGGCTGGAGCATGTACCATAAGAATGTCTACATCGCAGTTCTCTCCCAGCTTGAGCGCTTTGCCCGTGCCTGTCGCTGTCCACTTTACCTCAATTCCGGTTGCCGCTTTGAATTTCGGAATAAGGTAGTCCAGCAAGCCCGTGTTGTCCGTGCTGGTCGTAGTCGCCATCGTCAGGATGTTTTCTTCCGCCGGAGAACTTGCAGGTAAGAAACACACAACCAAAGCCAGACACATCAGAGTAACGCATAATCTTTTCATTTACAGCTCCTTTCATTCCATAACCAATTGGTTGATACGTTCTTCTTGTTAATGAAACAAGAAACGAATGATTGCCAGAAGCAAAGATGGCTTTCAGGCGCATGTTTCTTGGGCTTTTCATCTTCTTCTCTCCTATGTTATTGGAACCTAAATTGGCCGTTTCACCAGATTTGGTGCTAGCCGCAGGGGAGAAGAAATAGGGAGCAGGGCTATTTTGCTAGGGTGATTTGGGGAAACAGCCTTTCTCCCTGAAAGGAACCACCGAATGCTCACTTCAAATTAGGCATTGGCAGACTTTCTGTGACAGTGACTATTTAGCGGAAATCGCGTTCAGCCTCCAATATGCTCCTGAAGGATCCGTCGGGTTTTTATAAAGCGTCAGTATGACCCTGTAATGTATCCCATAATAGGCAATATCCGGAATCGTGAGGGTGCCGTCGCTGTCGACAGCAACGTTTTCAACGCCGGATCGGTTATCAGGCGATACAGCGATCGACGTCAGCTTCCAGTAATAGCTCGTCGGGTCGATGGGATTGGACCATGGGGTGAGGGTGCCCTGGTATCTCGTCCCGCCGACCTGAGCACGCCAGATGTTGATGCTGATATCCGGGGCCAGGGTCGCGGCATCATCCAATGCGCCGTAAACGATGATTTTTTTTTCATCCACGTAGTTCCACCCGGCTTCGAGAATGTCAATGTCCGTTGCCCATGCAGGGAGCGGTTCCACCCGGATCATGGTCACCGTCCGGGCGGAGAACCCCTTATTGTGGTCCCAGTCATTATTGTAAGGCCAGATGACGTCCTGATTGCTCGCGTTCGATGATTGATCCGGTGGTGAAGGAACCCTCTGGGGCGGGACAACCCGGAAGGGACCCTCTGTGTCCTCATCCAGCTTATTCTGGTCATTGAGGATGCCGGGTTCCAGATAGCCGCCATCCCGCATGAAAGCCAGGATCATCTTGAGTCCATCCGGGTTGACGATCAAATCCCCATTGCTCCTCCCGGCATTGGACGGCGCGCTGTAGTCAGCCCAGCCGTCCGTGGGATTGAGTGCGATGTCGGCTTGTTCATTGTAATAATAGATGATATCCTGAGGTTCCGCCGGGTAAGGCCCCAGCACGGGATAAAGTGAAGGGTCCGGGTCCGGACCCAGAGGATAAGAATAACTGTACCCGTCGGGCGAAAAGGCCGTGATTCCTGTTGCAGTACTCGACGCGCCGGCATCAGTCAGAAGATCCTCCATCGGGACCCCCGAATAGGTCAGATACTCGTCATCGTTTCGGCTCGCATTCATCAGGAGAAACTGGGTGTGCTGGGGCAAAAATTGGAGTTCGCTCATGGTGTATATCTTGAAGGGCGCCGGGATCTTGGTGGGGTCGTCGCCAGCGTTCCCCGGATAGCTATTGGCGTCGATCTCCGCCAGGTTGGTGAAACCATCGCCGTCGCTGTCCAGTCCTTGAATGGCCAGAATGGCGGCCTGACTCCTTCCGTTGACGAAATAGGCCTTTCCGTAGTTGTTCAAGGTGTCGACGATGTTTCCGCTGGCATCATATCCATAAGAGTAATGGCACCACTGACAGCTTCCCAGCGAGGTGGTTTTCCCTTTGCTGTTGACATAAGAACCGCCGGTGTGGCAGGTGGCGCAGCTATCCAGTTTGGTGCCCGCCTTTTGAGGATAGGCAGCCAGGAACTTGGAGGAATCCCGCTCCCCTTCATGTTGGTAGGCCGCAAAGGTCATCGTTGAAAATCCAAGCACAAGAATCAAGCACAATCCCGGAACCAATATTCTACGCATTTTCATTCCTCCTTTTTAGGCACTCCAAAAAATGCCATTTTTTTAAAAGCCGAACTGGAAGCGGGCCGTCAACACCTCTTCCCGTTCAGTATAAATCAGTTCCCCGCTCAGCGGATCGCGGTCAATGATCAATGGCTTGTCAAATTCCGTCCTTGTAACGTCAATGATGAAGCGGGCTGATGGATTCAGGAGCCAATTAAGAGCGATCGTGTAGGCTTCCGCCCTTCGAACCGAGTTGCCCTCTTTAATAAGGTCATCATAGACCGAGGGCTCCGCGCTGAAACGGTCATAGCGCAAAGCGAGGGCCAGGGCGCCCCATCCATCTTCAAGGAAGTTGTGGTGTGGTCGAATGGACTGAAAGATTCCATTCTTGAATCTCGGCCGCTCTCCGGTCATCATCCAGACAAAAGCCGCGTAGTTGTTTTCCATGTCCGCGTTGAAGGATCCGGTACTGGTGGTGATGTCGGTGAAATCCAGGTTGACGTACTCAGCGGAGAGGGCCAGGGGGCCGAAGGCCCAACCCAGTTCGAGACCGTATCGTCTCCTTTCACCGGCGTCCCGGATGACATTGAACTTGGCGCCCGAGGCCACATCAAAAAACGTGGTGAGTCCGGTGGTCTGGACGTGGACCTGAACGTTGTTTCGGTCTATGTCACAGTAGCTGAACGATCCACCAAACTGGAGATCCCGAAAAAGATCGGGTCCGGACGTTTTGAATGGTGCCAGGACCAGCCTCGCGGTAAACTCGGGCTTATCCTGGTCTCCGCCGGTGGCGTCATCGAGGCCATCGCCGTTAAAGATGCCGACCCCATAGTTGATGCTATCCCCCAGTAGGGAGCCATGAGCCATTAGCCCAAGGTCGCGCTGAGGGGTCAGGTAGTAGCTCATGGCCCGCTCGGCAAAAAAGAGATCCCCGTCTTTCATGAGCTGTTCCAATCCGAACGGTTCCTTGCCCTGGCCCAGGCGAAAGGAGATCCAGGGGATGACATGGACGTCGGTGTACGCATCGAGCATGCGTCGGCTTCCTGCACCCTGGAATTCGTATTGGAACTTGTAGTCGAAATACCGGTACATGGTTCCCCCAAGCAGAAGGCGGGCCCGGCGTATGTCGAATCGGTTCTTGTTTGGATCCTTATCATCGTAGTTGAAATACCGGTAGTCGGTCTGAAGCCGCCCGCCGATACGGAGGGAGAAGACGTCCGGGTCCGGTGTGCTCAGTTGAAACCCTTTCCCTTCCTCGTAAGAGGTCCGAAGAGGGGTACCGGCCGGCTCGACAGCCGCGCCTGCAGACGCGGCTTGAATTGTGCTGGTTTTCTTGGACCGCAAAGCGTGCTCTTTTTCAGAGAGCTCCTTTTCCCATTTTGCAAGAACCTTTTTCTTTTCCTCCAGTTCCATTTTCTTCAGGTTCAATTCTGCCTTTTCCTTTTCCAACGCTTCCCTGAGGGTCTTGGCTTCTTGCGGTGTCAGCACGGCTTTCGTGGAAAGGATTTGTAGAAGCTGCTCCATGGCGGATGGCTCGGCAATGGCCTTTTTGCTCAAGCACAGGAAGCAGAGGGATAAAAAGAGGGCAATTAAGACCGATACAAGTACAGGATGCGAAGGCTTCACAGACATAGTCGCCATTTACCTTTAAAGATATGGATGCAGCTCTCCATAATCCGGGTGCACTAAGAGAAAATCTAAAGAAGGAATTGGTTATTTTTTTATCATTTAGTGGTATTCTGTGTCAAGATAATGTGAACAATAATTTTGTTTAACTTTATACTAACTCATAATATCGAATAATAACTGTTGAGTGACGCCCTGACACAGTCTGACACATGTCATATCGAATTGGCCCTGGGTTGATGAAAGGAGTTATTGGGGAATGCGAATCATTCGAGTAAGCTGTGCAGAGGGAAAAGGAAGCGCCGGGGCATTCGAAAATAGGGCCTTGCACTTCTTTCCGGTGCGAAACAGGTTCAGGAGGTCCTTCCAGAATTCAGGGAGACCTGCGCAGGAATCATTTATGCTGATCCTGATACTATTCCGGAGACAGGATCCCCTGGTCAAGTACCGTGCTATCGGCTTCACCGGGATCTTTTCCGCCAAGTCGATATCCATGAAACGGGTTAGGCCATACTGGCAGTGAAGGTGCCGACCTTTCAGAAATGGACGGATCAGAAATGGGCCTTGGGGTGTACTCTTTTCGTTCCATTCCAGGACCAGCGGAATGTCGGGTAGGTCATTCGTTCTGCCGCGGCTTTGAGGGTAGGGGAAAACGCGGTTCATGTTGTATTTTGAAGTGGACTCTTTTTTGAGGAAGGAGGGATTCTCCGTGACAAGACTACTCATTATCGGCGGAAGCGACACCGGGATCAGCGCGGCCCAGACAGCCCGCGAAATCGATTCCCGCGCAGACGTGAAAGTATTGGTGGCCGATGCCTTTCCAAATTACAGCATTTGCGGGGAGACAGCAGGTTGATCAGTCGATTAGCAGGGTTTTAAATCGGCGGCCGGGTCGCAGATGAGGACATTACGTTCGTCGATTTCAAATCTACAGTATTCTTCCAGGATTATTCTTAATTTCTTGTGGGCGCGGTGCAGCCTGACTTTGACATTCTGGATTGATATATCCAGAATCTCGGCGATTTCCTGATGGCTGAATTCCATTAGATCGAAAAGGACCAAGACGGTCTGATATGATTCCGGTAAGAGTCTGATCTTGTCCTGAACGCATTCTCCCATTTGGTGTTGTTCGAATTCTTTTTGAAAAAAAGGCTCTGCAAGAATCTCCTTTTTATCGCCAGGATCATAATCACGATTCGATGATTTGCTTATTTCGCGAAAATGATCCTGACATAGATTGTAGGCGATTTTAAAAACCCAGGAAGAAAGCTTAGATTCTTCTCTCACCTGTGACAAAGAAACTTGTCGCTTTAACATATGCCTAAATGGGGATGTTGGCTATCGGACGAAAAAGAATTGAGGCCGCCAACCGGTGAGGAAGCCGGACGCCCTGAGATTTTTTTGTTTCTATGGCTCGAATCAGTAACATGCTTATTCATCCTGCCATTTCCAGCTGAGATATTTCCCGAGATCATACCTACAACCAGTCCTGCGATAAGAGAAATATCCGGATAAAAACGTAAATTCCGGCACAACTTGACTGGGTAGTGTCGATCTTGTAGGGTTCGGCTCATGGCAAGACAATCGAGGCTGTGTATTCCAGGGGGGCTTTTCACCATGGGGTGGAAAGTACGTCGCGCAAGAAATCCCGCCGATTGATGTTGCCTGTCCCGTCGTAGCCTTGGCGTGGTCGGAAGATTGCGGAAAAAGGCAATTTATGGATGGAAACTACCTGGCATACCGTGTCAACATCGGGTCGCTGCGTTCGAGTATATGATCGAGGTCCTTCTTTCCTGCGACGTACTTCTCAAGAAATGCAATGGAGTACCGTCGGATAACCTCGAATTGCTCTTCGGTGCCGCTCACCAGCCTTGCCCTGCGGTTGTCAGTGAACCGATTGTTGAACGAGAAATGGTTTGCTCCCTTGATTTCCAGAAAGTACTTTGGAGGCGACAAGTTTCGGTAAATCCTGGCCGAAATCTCCGACATGGTCCGGGTGCCGCGCAGTTGTTCTCTCTCCCGTTCTCCCATGAAGAGCATGGAGGGCATCCGCACATTGGCAAGCTCGGCCTCCCTGAAAAGATAACCTCCGGCTCCGGTCGAAAAAAGCAGTACGGCCCTGATACGGGAATCTTGCCGCTCCTTGATCGTCCCGCAAAGCCCGAGCCCCGTGTAACCCCCGAATGAATGCCCGCCGACGGCCATGCGACGGCTGTCGATGAAATCTCTGAAGGCTTCAGAGACAACCATGCGGTCTATGGTGAGCTTCATCTCATTGAGGCGGTAAAGGTATTTGTCGCGATCCGCGGGACCGGAAGCGGCAATCTCCCGGGCGTATCGCCAGAAGCCCCTCCGGTCGAAATCCTTCATTTGGCCGGCTCGAATGCGAACAGCGGAATGTCTGTCATGGTGATCCGGGGCGGCGACTATCCAGCCACGGGCCGCAAGACGCTCGGTTAAGAAGACCGCGCCGATTCCGCCTCCCCCATACCCGTGGGAGAAGACCAGCAAAGGGTAAGGCCCCCCACCAGCCAGAGGGGCGGCATCCACGGCGACCCGGCCGTTGGTGGCCCCCCCGTAGGTGTAGGGTCCCGGCTCCGCAGCTGTGGGATACCAGACAGCCACGGTAAGGATCTTCACCTGTCCGTCCTTTTGGTAGGGGAAATCGAGGACCCTGAAACCGACATGGAAGGGTGCCCGGGTCGGCCATTCCCCTGCGTCCGCGGTCGTGGCATCATAACTGATGACCCCCAAGACCAGGAAAACGCCGACCAATCGCGTCACCAGAGGATAGATCGTTTCCGAACTGCGGACGGCTCCCATGTTGTTTTTCCCGATCCTCTTCTTTTACGAATTTATTTCGACACCCACGGTCCGGCCTCGTGATGTGGTCAAGCGTACCAGCGCTTTCAGGCGGTTTGTCCTGTCAATCTGACGTCTATTCCAGAGAACCCATCTTCCTGCGCCATCGGGCATGCTGTGCCAGGGCACCCATGGCCCGTGCCGCCCTTTCGGGACTGGAGAGGACGGGGATGCCCCGGTCCTGGAGTTTGGCGATAAAGAGATCTTCTCTGGTGCGAAGGGAGAAGCCGATGAGGGGTTTGTGATGCTCCCTGGGCAGGGCCGAGACAGCGATGGATTGCTGTTCAAAAATGTTTTCACTCTGGATCGGGACCTGATCCTCCGGTACGCCGAGGCTCTCCAGCATTCGCCGCATCGTCTGGGTGGGAACGAGAAAAAAGACGAGGAGCCCGTCGGTCTCCGGCGCTTCCAGCAGGATCTTGGGGATACTGCTGAAGTAGTCCAGGGGGTTCTTGGTAAAGGTCAGATCCACCGGGTTGTTGATGCTTCCCGTATGGGGGACGTAAAGGCCCAGCTTTTCACGTGTCTGGGAGGAAAAGGATGACAGTTCGAGGCCTGCACGACCGCAACCATCTGCGGCCGCGGCTCCGGGGCCTCCTGAGTGGGTCTGGATGACCACGCGGTTGCCGTTGGGTGTAGGGCAGGTGCCGAGCACCCAGCAGAAATCGAACAGTTCCTCTATGGATCGGGCGCGTATGATGCCGCTCTGACGGAAAACCCCGTCATAGAGACGGTCCGGTCCGGCCATGGCCCCGGTGTGGGAAAATCCGGCACGTTTACCGGTCTCGGAACCGCCCACGTAAAACGCGACAATGGGCTTGTGGGGCGTGATGGCCCTGGCCACCTCCAGAAACGCCCTGCCCTGCCGAATGGCTTCAATATAAAGGGCGATGACCTTGGTATTCGGACAGACTGCAAGGTACTCGAGGCAGTCCACGATGTCGGTATCGGCCTCGTTTCCCACACTGACGGCCGAGCTGAATCCGAGTCCGAACCTGCCCAAGTAGTCGAACATCTGGGTGACGAAACTCCCGCTCTGTGAGGCCATCCCGATGAAACCGGGTGCTATGTTGTAAGGGAAAAAGGTGGTGTTCAGCCTGTGATAGGCGTTGACCACACCGATGCAGTTGGGGCCCAGAAACCTCATGTCGTACCGCTTGGCGATGTCCACAATACGGCCTTCCAGATCTACACCTTCGCCGCCCACCTCCTTGAACCCGCCGGAAACAATGATGACATGGTGGATACCCTTTTGCCCGCACGCCTCCATCATCTCCGGCACAACGCGCGTGGGAAGCACCATGACCGCCAGTTCGGGCACCTCGGGAAGATCCAGGACGCTTTTGTAGGCCTTCAACCCCTGAACTTCTTCCAGCTTGGGATGAATGGGATAAAGGGCTCCCTCGAAACCAAGGTCCCGGAGATTGTTGAGCTGGGATGTTCCCATGGCCGAGAAATTGTTGGAGGCCCCAAAAAAGGCGATGGATTTGGCGTTCAATATGGGATAAAGAGGGCTCTCTTCAATGGAATGAAACATCTTCCGGTTTGGATCATGACCGTTTGCTCCAGGGGACATCATAGCTCCATATTTTGATGTAATCGTGAAAAGTCCGTCCGAGGGCAAGGATGATGCTTTCTTATTTAAGCCTCATATCCTGAATCACCGTGACGGCCTCGATGAGGGTTCGCGGTCTCAGTCGGCCACCATTTTCCAGGCTGCGATGGCAGTCAGGGAGCAGATGAATATCCGGGTACGGATAAAGACGTTTGCATGCGAACATTTGATAACAAACGGGCATAGCCCTGTCAAGCCCGCTCTGGGAGGCTTTTCGGGGTGCAATTCCCGTACTTTAATCATTGCAATGGTGCTTGCATTTGTGGTTAAGTCACAAGCGCAATGGAATCAGGGCCGGGCCGGATTTCTGACCGATCTCATTGGTGAGAAGTGCAGACCAGGAAAGGAGCAAGGGTCATGAAAGAAAAGGAAGTCATTGCCGTGGTGCAGTGCCATATAGCCATGGAAAGGTGCTCCGGGTATTTCTGCCAAAAGGCGTTCAATGAGCGCAGTGGCGGTTTCTCGGGATACCCGGAAGACAGGGCCTATCGTACCCTTTACCTGACCTGCGGTGGCTGCTGCGGCATGGCGGTCCATCGAAAACTCCAGGACCTGGTCAAGATGGCTAAAAGCGAAGAAAAGATCGAAAAGGACAAGATCGTCGTCCACCTGGCAACCTGTATCACCAAAGAGAGCTATCACGGCCCCAAGTGCCCTCACCTGGATTACCTCAAAACCATGATACAGGAAAAACTTGGGCTCGACCTGCTGGAGGACACCCACATCAGTAAAAAGGCAGAGTCCCGCAGGAAAAGAGGCATTTACAGGACCTGAAAGTTACAAATGGAAAAGGAAATCAACAAACTGCTCATCTTATCCCGTGAATCAGGGGAATTTGAGGAGCTCGTCAAGGAAGTCCAACTCCCGGATCTTGAGATTTCCGCATGTGACACGCCCGAAGAGGCATTAGAGTATGTGGAACACTGCAACATCATCCTGGGAGGACCCCGGAGGATCGCCCCCGTAGTGGACCGGGCCCGTAAACTGGTGTGGGTCCAGTCCACCTTCGCTGGGGTGGAGGTGCTCTTAACGCCTGCCATGCGCTCGGATTATGTCCTCACCGGGGTGAAGGGGGTATTCGGGCCCATCATGAGCGAATACGTCTTGGCCTATCTCCTCGCATGGGAAAGACATCTTTTCGAGACGGGCGAGAACCAGCAACAAAGGATCTGGAAGAAGATCCCCTACAAGAGTCTCAAGAAAAGTCTTCTGGGCATCTGCGGTATGGGTTCCATCGGGGCGGAGATCGCCCGAACAGCCAAACATTTCGGCATGGAGGTCTGGGGCTATGCAAGGTCAGGTAAGGCAAGAGAGGGCATTGATCGGGTTTTCGATGATACCCGTTTCAAGGAGTTCCTTTCCGGGCCGGACTATATCGTTGTGGTCCTTCCCAGCACACCTGAAACCTTCCACCTCTTCGACCAAAAAGCCTTCCTGGCCATGAAGGATTCAGCGGTTCTGATCAACGTGGGGAGGGGCGACATTGTTTCGGAAGCGGACCTGGTCAGGGCCCTGGAAGAAGGCGCCATTCGCGGTGCGGTACTGGATGTCTTCGAGGAGGAGCCCTTGCCACAAAACAGCCCCCTCTGGGCCATGCCGGAAGTCTTCATCACGCCCCACAACGCGGCCCCCAGCTTCCCCGAAGACATCGTCGGAATCTTCGCCGAGAATTAC
>CAYUCJ010000069.1:0-11016 GCA_964443285.1 uncultured Desulfobacteraceae bacterium
AGGTGCTCGACGTAGTCGGCACCGCGATTCCTGGCGGCGCAGCCGCCAGGAACAATTGATTGTGCCGTTTCCGTATATGTTCTCCTATCGATAGGCGCTCAGCATGAAATATTGCGAAAATTTGCCGATTTTCTAGCGCGATAACCCGCAATCTGGAATGTTAACCGGAAAACCGGATAACATGCGTAAGATACCGTTGGAAATTGAAACGTCCTTTGATCCGTCACCGATTAAAGACAGGAACCAAGCAAATCCCACAACGATAATAGGGAGTGATTTCGATATGATCTGAATTTTGGCTGAAATATTGTTTTGAACAATCAGCCAATTAAATTCTTTATCACTTTACTGATAAATTGCAAGGAAAAACAGGTTCTAAAGCTTTTGGGGACTTTTGTCCCTGACTTTGGAGATACTTGGCTCAGCTCCCACATCCGCAGCCACACCCGCAATCCCCTTCCCGGTATGAGGCCATCTGGGACATGCCCTTGATGACTTCCTTGTTCCCGGCATCGTCGATGGAAACGATTTCCGCCCGGATGTGCACCTCGTCCCGTCCGTCGAACAGATCCATGATGGGCGGGTTCACGTGCTCAAAGAACTGTTCAAAGGTTCCCTTTTTCAGATGCAGCAGGACGGATTCCCCTTCGGTCTTGTCCAGGAGTTCATACTCAAAAGGGGTCATCCCCTCCGGTGCCAGGCCGAAGATGAATTCAAACTCCGGATACTCCGGGTCGGGGACCGCCTTTCCTGTCCCCGTTTCGGGTTTCCAAAGGATGCGGACCTTCTTCAGGTTTTCTATTTTCTTCATTTTTATCTCCCATAGCCACTGGGTATTAATGACTACACAATATCACTTTTCTGAGTCCATATACAAATGGATAAGGGACGCAAAGTTTACTTCTTTTATCCGATCGCGAGAACCCGATCGGACAAAAAGGGAACTGTTCCTTAGAGTCAGATTCAAAAACCCGCGAAAATGACCTTGTGACCAAAACCAATATAAGGCACAATATGAGGCAGGGTAGCCGGGATTAGGAATTTGACCGGTTAAAGAACCGAAGCGCAAGGAGGACGGAAACAATGCAGCCACAGGGACCCTTTTGCCAGAGTTGTGCCATGCCCATGAAGAAACCTGAATTGTTCGGGACCATGGCCGACGGTTCTAAATCCGAGGAGTACTGCACCTACTGCTTTCAGGAGGGCAAGTTCACGGAACCTGACATTTCCATGCAGGAAATCATCGACAGATGCGTGGCGATCATTGGACAGAGGGAAATCATGCCTGAGGACCAGGCCCGTGATCTGATGACCCAGGCCATTCCGACTCTCAAACGATGGCGGAAGGCGGAGTAGCGGAACAGTCGGTAAAGGATAGGAACATGGGAACAAGATTTACACACACCAATCTGGTCGCCAGGGACTGGAAGCGGTTGTCGAGATTCTACCAAGAGGTCTTCGGATGCGTACTTGTTCCACCCGAGCGGAATCTGTCGGGTGAATGGCTCGACAGAATAAGCGGAATCCCCGGAGCTGAGATTTCGGGGGCACATCTCCGTCTTCCGGGTCATGGGGAAGAGGGGCCGACCCTTGAGATTTTTCAGTATGGCACCAGCCCCAGCCATCCGGCTGTCCACCCGAATACCCCGGGATTTTCGCACATCGCCTTTGCCGTGGATGATGTGGAAAGAACGGCACAGTCCGCCTTTGATCATGGCGCCTCTCCCGTCGGAGAACTGGTGGTGAAGGACGTTCCCGGCGTGGGCATTCTTACGGTTCAATATGTCAAGGACCCGGAAGGGAACATCGTCGAGATCCAGAAATGGGAAACGACCCAGGATTAGGAGGTTGAAATGAATACCGGGCTGTTGATCGTCGATATGCAGAATGACTATTTCCCCGGCGGGAAAATGGAGCTGGTGGGAATCAGCGAGGCAGGGCAGAACGCTGAAAGACTGCTCAAACTTTTTCGGGAAAATCAGTGGCCGACGTTTCATATCCAGCACGTAGCCCTGCAGGGCCAGGCCACCTTCTTCCTTCCTGAGACCCCCGGGGTTGCCATCCATGAGCATGTGAAGCCCGTGACCGGTGAGGTGATCATAACCAAGCATTTTCCGAACAGCTTTCGCGAGACAGAGCTTGCAGAGGTCTTGGGGAAGGCCAAGATCGAACGGCTCGTCATCTGCGGCGCCATGAGCCACATGTGTATCGATGCCACCACGCGGGCGGCGGCGGATTTAGGATACGAATGTGTCGTGATCCACGATGCGTGCGCTACCAGGGATCTTGCTTTTGGTGAGCTGACCCTTCCCGCGATCCAGGTTCACGGAGCTTTCATGGCGGCCCTGGGGTCCGCCTATGCGAAGGTGTGGAGTCTGGAAGAGTTCAATTCAAATAGGACGGCAGGGTAAAAAGCCCAATCTCCTCGTTGCACTTCATCCCTGAGGCTCAGGATTTATGGAAACACGCCCTGAAAATCTTATCAGCCACGTTTTCCCGCGCCGAATGGACAAAGCCTTGCCGTCCGTGGAAAAGGCCGAAGGGAAGTGGATACTCGATACAAAGGGGAACCGCTACCTGGACGCAAGCGGGGGTGCCCTGGTCTTGAACGTGGGTCACGGCCGTGAGGAGATCGCTCGCGCGGTTTACGATCAGATCATTCGGAGCGATTATGTCCATCCGACCCTGTTTGCCAACCCGGCTGTCGAGGAACTGGCGGACGGACTCGCGAGACACGCACCCGAAGGCATTGAACGCTTTTACTTTCTCTCAAGCGGCAGTGAAGCGGTGGAAACCGCCATCAAGCTGGCCCGGCAGATCCATCTGGATTCAGGACGCCCTCACCGCATTAGACTCATCTCCCGGTGGAAGTCTTACCACGGACTGACCCTGGGGGCCTTGTCGGCCATGGGCCGGACGGCCTTCCGAACCCCCTATGCGCCACTTCTGACTGAAGTGATCCATATCCCACCGCCTTACTGCCTCAGGTGTTCGTACGGGCTGACATATCCCGCATGCGGTTGCCGCTGTGCCCTGGCCCTTGAAGAGGCAGTCGAAAATGCGGGGCCCGAGACCGTGTCGGCTTTTTTGGCCGAGACGGTGAGCGGAGGGACCCTGGCGGCCTTGCCCCCTCCCCAGGAATACTTCCCCATGATCCGCGAAATCTGCGATCGTTACCAGGTGCTCCTCATCCTGGACGAGATCATGTGCGGCCTGGGCAGAACCGGGCGCTGGTTCGCCTCCGAGCATTTCGGCGTGATTCCGGACATGGTGGCCTTGGGCAAGGGACTGGGTGGCGGGGCAATCGCCCTCTCCGCCCTGGGGGTTCAGGCCGACCATTACGATGTGATTTGTAAAGGGAGCGGTTCCTTTGTCCATGGGGGCACCTTCACCCATCACGGTCCGGCCGCAGCAGCCGGTTCAGCCGTCATTCGTATACTGGAACGGGAAAACCTCATCGAACGGGTAGCTCGTTTTGGCGGAATCTTTGGAGAAAAGTTGAAAGATGGTCTGGCGGATCATCCCAACGTGGGCGATGTCCGGGGCCTGGGTTTTCTCCGGGGCATCGAACTGGTCAGGGACAAAAAGACATTGAAGCCCTTTCCCCGCCGAGAAATGGTAGCCGAAAGGATCTGGGAAAGGGTTTTTGAAAAGGGTGTGGCCATCTACAAATCAACCGGCCTTGCCGGCACGGACGGTGATGCCCTTTTGATCGGCCCTTCCTTCAATGTCGAGGAAGGGGACATGGATGTTATTGTTCGGGCCGTTGTCGATGCACTCCGGGAAACTTTGCGCTGAGGACATTGCCCTTTCACAAAATCCATTTCCATTCATACTACACGAGGCTATTGATCAAGGAGCGCTCTACTTTTGGGCATGAAAGACCTGAGAATACGTGAAGTCGTGGAAAGGGGAGAGCCTTTTGAGATCCTGGTAGACGGGCAGAAGATCCTTGCCTACGAAGGGGAAACCGTCGGAGCGGTCCTGCTGGCCGCCGGTCACCGGACGCTTCGCTATACGAATAAAGAGGAGAGGCCCCGGGGCCTCTATTGCGGCATAGGGCTCTGCCAGGAATGCAGGATGGTGATCAACGGGATTCCCGATACCCAGGCCTGCCAAACCCTTGCGACCCCCGGATGCAGGGTGGAAACCCAGCAGAGTAACAGGAAAAGGGGAGCCTGAAAGTTGGCGGAATCGGAATTCGTAATTGTGGGAGGAGGCCCCGGCGGCATTTCAGCCGCCATTGAGACCGCAAAGGCCGGGGTCGATGTCACGCTGCTGGACGAAAATGAAAGGCTGGGAGGACAAATATACCGTCAACTCGAAAAAGGGTTTAAGGTTTCCGATTCTGAAGCACTGGGGCGTGATTATGAAAAGGGTCTCCAACTGTTGCGCCAATTCGATTCACTGGGGGACAGGATCCAATATTGGAACAACACCCAGGTCTGGGGGATATTCAAGGACCACACACTGGCTCTGGCTCGCAACGGAACATCCTCGAGTCTCGGTTTCAAGAAGCTCCTCCTGGCAACCGGCGCCTATGACCGTCCCGTCCCCTTCCCCGGTTGGACGCTGCCCGGTGTCTTTACTGCAGGAGGGGCCCAAAAGCTGGTCAAGACCGACCGCGTTTTGCCCGGGGAAAAAATTCTTCTTGCAGGCACCGGTCCGTTGCAGCTCGTGCTTGCTCAGCAGATCCTCAAGGCAGGGGGTAGGATCAAGGCCATTCTGGAGGCAGGCGACTTGACCAAAGACTGGCTCCAGGGGCTCAAGGGGATATGGGGCAACTGGGATTACCTGAAAGAGGGCTGGGGATATTTGCGACAAATCCAAAAGGCAGGGGTTCCCCGGTTACGGAAACATATGATTCTCGAGGCCCTTGGTCAGGGCCGGGTGGAGGAAGCTGTGATTGCAGAGGTGGACAGCAACTGGAGACCCAGACCCGGGACCGAACGCACCGTGAAGGTGGACGCCGTCTGCCTGGGATACGGCCTGGTACCTTCAGTGGAATTAACGCTGTTGGCAGGGTGTGAACATCAATATGATTCAGGTCTTGGTGGTTACGTACCCGTCCGCAAAGAGAATATGGAAACCAGTGTGGAGGGTATCTATGCCGTGGGTGACGGTGCCGGTGTCGCCGGAGCAAAGGTCGCCCTCTATGAGGGCCGCATCGCCGGTCTTTCCATAGCCTGTTCGCTGGGGTACATTTCGGACGCTGATGTTGAAAAGGGCATCAACCCTTCCCGAAAAAGGTTGTCCAGGTCCAGGCGGCTCCGCAAGGTGCTTGACGAAATAAGCATGCCCAGAGCAGGTCTCTACGAACTGGCCAATCATGATACCGTCATCTGCCGATGCGAGGAAGTTACGCTGGGGGAGATCCAGGAGGCGCTGGCTCATGATACGACGCAAGTCAAGGACCTCAAGCGTATGACGCGGGCGGGCATGGGATCCTGCCAGGGTCGGATGTGTGGACCGACCCTCATGGAAATCATGCGACATCAGCCCAATGGAGTCCCTGACGGGCCCGGCTCTTTGCTGCCGAGGCCCCCCATTAAACCGACTGCCCTTCGTGTATTGGCCGCATCCGAGCCGCCTGACTGAAAAATTCGGATCCGGAGGGCCCGGCTTTGATAAGCCTGGAGATAAAAGGAGTGTCTTAAATGTTCCCTGTGGAAGCCGAGATAGTCGTGATTGGAGGCGGCATCATAGGATCTTCTGCAGCCTACTTCCTGGCTCAAGCCGGAAAAAAGGTCGTCCTGGTTGAAAAGGGTCATAAATCAGGTGAAGCATCCGGAGCCAATGCCGCCTGGGTCTGGTCATTGTCGCGAAAGGCGGGAATCGATATACGGCTGGCCATGCACAGTATTGAGATACACCGGCAACTCCAGGAAGAACTGGACATGGCGTTTGAATATGTACACCAGGGAGGGTTGCTGGTCATAGACGGCGAAGAGCAGGTTCCTTTTGTCGAGGCCCACGTCAAGGCAAGGGCCGAAGACGGATATCCGCTTGAAATGATCGATGGGAAACAAACCCTGGAACTAGAGCCCATGCTTTCCGAGAAGAAAATCATGGGCGCTGTCTGGAGCCCTGTCGATGGAACCACCAACCCCCTCTTTCTCGTGATAGCACTCAATTTACAGGCCAAGAAGCTGGGTGCAAAAATCTTTCACCATACCGAAGTCCGGGGAATTGAAGTTGCGGGAGGAAGGGTAAAGGGGGTTATGACCGACAAGGGGGCCATCAAAACGGACACGGTGGTGAATGCCGCCGGGCCCTGGAGTTGTTTCATCGGGGAGATGGTCGGGCTTCAGGTGCCTATCACGCCGTTTCAAATGGCCATGCTGGTCACTGAACAGTTGCCGCCGTGCGTCTCACACCCGATCATGGGTGCCTCCTATATGGTAGAGGAAGATACGGGCAAAGAAGGAGAATTGGGGTGCGGTCTTATTGCCGGTCAGCAGGCCTCGGGGAACCTCCTGATCGGGGCGAGTTGGCGGGATGCGGGTTATGACAAGACAACCATCCGGGAAGAGATAGAGCGCATAGCAAGGCTGAACGTGGAAGCTATGCCGGCGTTAAAGGATGTCCGGGTGATCCGTTCCTACGCCAATTTCTTCCCCCATACCCAGGATGATCTTCCCATCCTGGGAAGAGTTGATGGAATTGAAGGATTCATCATGGCGGCCGGTCACAATGGGCACGGGATCGGGTTGGGGCCGGGGTCCGGCAAGCTGATTCAGGAACTGATATGTGAGGGTAAAACTTCCATTTCTCTTGAAGGCCTGAATCTGTCTCGTTTCCATTGATATGGTCAAGCCGGATTTTTGATCCAGCCGTGCGCGGAACGGTGACGTTCCGGCCCTATTTTCGCCTGCGCCAGCAGGTCCCGGCCAGGGAGCAGTACCGGCAAACGGATCCGACTTTCTTGGAGGGGTAGCCCGGGCCCGCCCCTATGAGACTCGATGCGGACTTGAAGGGGATCAATATCCCGCTTTTATTTAAATGCACATGGATCTGGTCAATGGGAATGAGCGCGCAGAGTTCACCCTGACCTTCTACGGGCCAGCCTTGAAGGGACCCGGGCGCCAGGGCACCGCTCACCCCCCACCCGCGCGATTCCGCTTCCTTTTCCGCTATTCCACGAACCGCCTTACCCACCTCACCAAGCGCCACCACTCCGACGCTGTCAAGCAGATAGGCCTCGAGCAAATGCCCTTCGCTGTTGAGTTCCTCGATCCGATCGTTTAGAGCCGACCCGATGGTGACCGCGCTGACCAGGGCCATTTCGGCCTCTTTCATCAGATCGGAATGGGGTCCCAGAGTAAGAGAGCTCCCGGGCCCTCCCTCTCCTGAATCGAAAAAGACATTTGCACCGTTCACACCTTGAACGCCCACCCATTCGTAGACGGCCTGGGGACGAAGCAAATCAAGGGATTGTTCGATGACCGCCTTGGTTTCGCAGACCAGTGTTTCCGGAGCCCTTTTGCCCCTGTGTAGGTCGAGAACCACCTCACGTGCATCAAGGATAATGTCGATATCTTCAAGAACGGGCATGGAAAGTCAATTTTCCTTTTCGTGCAATTCAGGATGTCCTTTTACGAATTCACCAATTCCGGAAAAACCGTTGCCATGGGGAAGCGGACGGCAAACTCCGGGTCCATGGCGAGTTCAATGAACCGTATGGCGCCTGAAAGCCTGGCCGCTTCTTTCCGCAACTTTCCATCCAGCAGGGCCATGATCGCCCCTACACCCGCCAGGTTCTCCAGTGAAAAGACCTCCCCGCTAACCGCCGCCCGGGGGAGCATGCCGATGTCTGCAGCATTCCGCCAGTTGAACCGCGCGCCGAAAGCGCCGGTGAGGACGGTCCGGTCCACCCGGTCTACCCCCGCGTTTCGCATCAGGAGTTCGATACCCACGGAAAGGGCGGATTTGGCCAGTTGAAACTGCCTTACGTCTTTGAGCATGATGGAGATATTCCTCCCGGTTCCGCTCTTGTCGGCCGGAACCAGGACATACTCCCTCCCAATGCCCTTTTCATCGATGATCACGCCGGGGCTCCCCTCTTTCATCCGACCGCTCGGGAGCAGTGCACCATTTCTCCGCATCACGGCCATGACATCAATCAGGCCCGAACCGCAGATTCCAATAGGAGGGATGCGATTAGAATTCCCCAGAACCGAGCAACTGGGAAGCCCGGTGATCGGATCCATATCCACCTTGTGAATGGCTCCTGAAACCGCCCGTATGCCACAGGTGATCTGTGCACCTTCCAGGGCGGGACCCGTGGCGCAGCTCGTGGCCCACAAGCCGTCCCGGTTCCCCAGAACCAGCTCGCCGTTGGTGCCGATATCCACAATCAGGGTGATCTCATCTTTTCTGTGAGGGCTTTCAGCGATGATGGCCCCCATGGTGTCTCCCCCCACAAACCCCGAAATGACCGGGAAGACAAAGAGATTGGTTCCCGGGTTCAGTTTCAGACCGATGTCCGCAGCCTTGAGATCCAGGGCGGATCGAAACACGGGGAGATAGGGTGAAACCCCCAAGCCATGGGGATGAAACCCGACAAAAATCCGTTCCATGGTGGTGTTGCCCACCAGGGTCACTTCGTCGATATCCTCCGGGTCGGCTGCCGCCTGTTCCACGCATCGGGCAATGAGGAAATTAATGCCGTCCACAACGAGCTCATTGAGCCTTTTAAGTCCGTCTTCATGATCATCCGCCATGGCAATCCTGCTGATCACGTCCTCTCCATAACGCCGCTGGGGGTTCACGGACGCGGCGGATGTCAGCACCTCGCCTGTTTGAAGGTCACAGAGATAGGCCGCCAATGTCGTGGTCCCCATATCCACCGCCAGGCCCAGGCTTCTTGGCTTGTTCCCGGCCATGATCGCGGTCACACCCCGCTGACGGTGATGAACCAGGGTGCACTCTCCATCGCTCACCACCGGAAGGCTCAACTGGCGCAAGGCCTCCAGGTCGTCCATGCGAAGTTCCCAATCAGCTTTGGAGCGCGCACGCTCCACTACCCAGCCGGCGAGATCCATGGAAAGCCCCTGCTCCGGCATGGGCGGCTCCTTTTTTGAGAGGACGATCCGCTCCACCATGGGGTCTACCGGGTAGTGTCCCGTCAGTCCGGTTTTTCCCCTGGCTTCCCCGCTTTCCGCCATCTGCTCGGGAATGGTGACCGTGACATCACCCTGTATCCGTGTCTGGCAGGCCAGCCGAAAGGATTTTTTAAGTTCCCCGGGAGAAAGGATATCCAGTTCCGGTTCGCTGAGAGGCGAAAGATTCTTGGACGGTTCAGCGATCACCCGGCATTTTCCACAAAGTCCCTTTCCCCCACAGTCCGCGCGCAGGGGGACATTGCTGTTGGATGCAACCTCACTGATCGTGACGCCCGGTGGGGCTTCGTTGGTGATCCCCATGGGTTCAAAGACGATTTTACAGGTACCGGTCAATTTTCAAATGCCTCGTACGATCGTTGTTTGGAGCGGACGACCCGCTTATTCGGATGATTTGGATAGTTTAATGGAAACATCCGCCGGCAACGCCAGCCCCGCCTCCACTTCCACGGCCTTGATGATGCCCACCGGCACCGGGCAGGCTGCATGCTTGCAGTGGTTGGCCCCCAGCCGCATGGTGACAGGGCCTTCCCCCCTGAAACTGATCTCCTGAAACGGTTCCACCTCTTTCAGTTCTTCACCTAGAGACTGTACCGCCTCACAATCCGATTCAATGGAAAGGATACAGTTCGATCCATCCATTTGCGTTTCAACGGTGGTATGAAAACCACATATTCCTGAAAATATCTCTGCCTTTGCCATTCTAAATTCTCTCCTATTTGCCCGAATTCCCCTGACCTTCTCGATCCTCCAGCAGCAGCGACCCGTAATGTCGTTTGAATTGGGTGGATGAATACTTCTTGAGCTTCCATTCAGGGACCGCACAACTGCTGCAGACACCTGAAAACCACTTGTTTCTCAGCCACCGTGCCGCCCGGCTGTTCCTGGAATTGGTGACCACGAAGGTCTTGTTGCAGTGGGTGGTGATCCTGGCTTGTTCCCCCACGGTCTCTATGGTCCTGATCCCGTGGAGGAGTCCTCTCCTTGAAGGCCAGAGCTTGATCTTGTCGATCAACCTGAAGAGTTCGACCCGTTTACGGTAGTATCGCTTGGCCGGGGTCTTGGTCTTTTCGTCACTTGCCACGGGACGTCCCTGCCCCCCTTTTTTCCACACCGGCCAGGGCCATCAGTGCCATGGTCGCCACGCCGATCTGGAGAGGATCGTGCAGGACCTGTTTCGCCTTTACACATGCCCTTTCGGTCAGTCCGAGGGGCATGCCCGGAGCCGCTACAAGGGAATCCGCCTGGAGATTCCCGTCGTCGATCACGTCCGCCCCGTTTGTCGCTTCGACGATGAAGCGATGGGAAGCCAGGCCCTGTTTGAGGGAATCCGCTACTTCCACTGCGACATGAAAACGGCTCTGGAGGTCTTTTTCAAGCGCCCTTGAAACCAGAGGGTTGATATCGTAAACCGACACTTGAGCTCCGAAGTGGATCAGGCCCAGGGCGGCACCGCGCCCCACCGGGCCGCAGCCGATGACAAGCGCCCGCTCTCCTCTCAGCCCGTCCCCCATGAAGTCGAGCCCTGCGGCAAAACCTTTGCCCGTTGCCATCCCGTTGTCTATGACCAGAAGACGCCTCAAGGCCAGTGCCACAAAACGGTTGTCGTCCGCCATCATAACGATATCCGGGTGTTTGTCGGCGGCTTCGGCCATACCGGCGACGTCCGTATGGCCCGTCGTAAACGCATCAAAACCCAGGTGGCGCACGATGGCTTCCACCACCTGGGAAAACCCCGTGATGATCCCCTGTCCGCAGGTCATGGGCACCACGCCGATCTTTGAAGCTGCGATCACGGTTTCCGCAGCACTTTTCTCCACACCGGCCGCATGACAGGCAATTTCCAGGAGGCTGTGCCCCGTCTTTTCCGTCAGCCCGGCGTCGAATTCGGACA
>CAYUCJ010000070.1:0-10869 GCA_964443285.1 uncultured Desulfobacteraceae bacterium
TTAGGGGGATTGAGCATCTTTCTGAGCTTTTCAAAGAGGCGCGGGGGGGTCAGGAAGGCGCGTGTCGCGTAACCCATGATGCTGTTTCCCCAGTTCTTGAGCGGCACGTAGGTGACCTCAGGTGAGGAGAGTGAACCCTTTACCCTGAAATAATAGACCAGCAGGGTCTTGTCTTTGCCTGTCAGAATATAACCGACAATGGGGATCTTGCTCACAAGGGAGTCCATGGTTACCAGGGGCTGGACGTGCAGATCGGCTTTGATGTCAGATTCGGGCAGATTCAGCCTTCCACGTATCGCCGCATCGAACACCGGGCTCTTCATGGTCAGGTTTTCCGTATTCAGCACGCCTTTCTTGATCGCGAAATCGCAGCCGATTGCGTCGAAGTAGAATCCTTTTTTCGTCAGATCGGGCGGCGGGTGGCGAAAGATTTTCTGAAGACTCAGGAAATCCATTACCTGAATAAGGACATTGGATTTGAGGATTTTGCCTTCCTCAATCAACATGCCTCCCTTTCCGTTCAGGCCGGCAACCAGTGAGGCCTTGTCCCTGCCCTTGCTGGAAAGAAGGGTATCCGTACTCAAACGACCCTCGATGAACGGTGGCTTGCCTGAAAAATTTCCCATGAGTTCCTGAACCGGCTGCCCAAAGAGCCTGATGTGGCTCAACAAGGTGATCTCATTTCTCTTCTTCTTGGTGATGCCGCCCGTCGTCTCGAGGAAGCCGTGTTTCATCCCGAGCGTACTGGATTTGAGGTGAAAGTCTCCCCCTTGGAAGGCACACTGACCCACGAAGGGGCCTAATTTCATTTTCCGCCAATGGATTTGAGAAACTTTGACAGACACCGCCAGGTCTGTGTTTTCCTGTTGGAGGTAGCGCCAGAGAGCCTTGGGGCCTTTTTCCGAGCTTCCGGGGCGGTTTTCGTAAAAATCGGCGGTATCCAGATAATCGGATTGGAGCGAGAGGTTCCCTTGAAGGGGTTTGCGCCCGGTCAGCTTCCCACTCATCACAACAGAGCTTTTCCCGATCTTGAACCCGAGGGAAAGAATGGAGACTTCTTTCCCCGAAAAAACGGCCTTGAATCGCCCTTCACGCAGGGAATGGGGAAGTCCTTTCAGGGGCATATAGATATGAAGCGCTTCCAGTTCTCCGGTTATGTCAGAGGAGAGGGGGTCGTTCAGAGGAATGGATGCCGCTATTTTTCCCAGGAGCAACCCCTCCGGTGAGGGGCCCTTTCTGCCGAGGCAACTGTCCAGGTCTTTTAGAAACAGACCGGGTGTCTTCAACTCCAGCTTCAGCAATTTCTCGCTCGAAAGGTCCACCTTCCCTGAAGCCGAAAATAGGGATCGGCCGAATTCTCCGTTGAAATTGCGAAAAACGAGGGCCGTTCCGGGGAGATAGGTTGCGTCAAAAAACAGGGCTTTTTTTCCATTGGGCGAGCCGATGGAGAGCGGGCCGACCTTCATCCCGCTTCCCTTTTCCAAATCGACTGTGCCGTTGAAGGACCAGGAACGTTTTTCTTTCCTGATATTCACATTACAGGAGACGGGTTTGCCCAGGTGTACATTCCATGTTTTCCCTTTGTTCACTTCCGCTGCAACCTCATCGAGATCGATTTTGCCGGTGACTTTTGCATAACCCCTGGCCATGGACTGCTCTGCCATTCCTGCAATCTGCAGCACGGAACGGCCCCAAGTGCCATCCCCGCTAAACCGAACGGGCCCCGATTTCGTTATCTTGACCTCCCCGGATGTTACCTTTAAAGGGAAAAGGAGCCCCCCATGGACAATGGAGCACGCCTTGAGGTGCAATAAAGCCTCCCGCAGGTGGAATGTGGAATCCCCCGGTTCCCTGAAAAGCTTCAAGCCGGCGGAGAGGGGCCCTGAAGAACCTCGAAGCCCGGCCAGGCTTTCTTTCGCCGAAGGAGGCGTCCAGGGCAGGCTCTTCAAGGTGAGGAGGTCCTCCAACAAGAAGTTTCCGTCAAGGCCAACGTCGTAAACGGGCGGCCCTGAGATCAGCGGATGAGCCTCCAACCTCCCGTCTTTGACTGTTGAATGACCAAACCGACCCTTAAGATTGGAAATGATCAGATGGTTGTCTCTGATCTCCATGTCTCCTGAAATCGTCTCAAAGGGCAAGGAGGCCATTTTTTCCAGTGCCTTCAACCCCCGCCAGGCCACCTTCATGGAGAGGGCATGAAAGTTTTCAGGCCGGCCCAAATGGGCAATTTCATCCATGGTTCCATCCAGACGGAAAAGCCGTGTCTCGACTTCGCCGGCAGCCAGGCGAGGAAAAAGTCCCCTTTCTATCCACTTGGGGACAAGGGACGTGGGGAAAATGGCCTTGAAAGTCTGCAGGGGCATGAAGGGGCTGGTGATGGTGAGGTGCAGTCGTGGAAACGGACGGTCCCTGGCATCGATTACGATCCGTGCAGCCAGGGAAGTTTCCTTGAGCTTCATGCCCTGTATGTGGATCTGAAGCATCCTGTCGTCGTGACGCGCCGTGAACGTTAGGGGAAGTGATTCGAAGTCATAATGCTTGGGCCGTGATCCCTTTACAATGGCAAAATGAAGATCCTGGCCGTTCAGTTCGCCCCGGGCTGCAACTGCCCCTCCCAACACACCCGTGACATGGAACCTAGCACTGAATGTCCCCCCGGTGAAAGCCACGAAATGAGGCCATGGAACCCATGAAGCGGGAGCCCGGCCGGCTTCGCCTGTGACGTCGGCCAGGAGATCGTGCCCGAAAGGTTCCTTCCGCAGTGTTCCCTGAAGGCTCAAAGGCAGATACCGCCCCTGGAATCCCAACTTGCATCTGAGTTGGAAACGACGGCGGCTGTCCTCGTCTTTCCGGATACCCATGTTCAGGTTGAGCTCTCTGAGGTGATAAGGCCAGCCCCGGACCCTCACCTCCCCCCCCCCAATGGTCACCGAGCGCAGGAAGCCGGCATTCCACAGGAAGGCATTCGCAAGGTTTTTCCCCATTCCGCCTGCCGGTTTCTTTTCCTCCATTCGGGGGGACAACACGATGACCGGATTGTCCAGGGCAAGCGTTGTGGGTACGATATGACCTCTTAGAAGCGCTTTGACGTCAAACAGGATTTCTGCCCTTGAGGCCGTGAGAGACCCCTTTCCGTCGGCTGGGACGGCCGAAAGGCCGTGGGCGGTGATACCGAATCCTGCAATAAGATTGATATCAAAGCTGTCTATCTTGACATTTAGGCCTGCGGCCTCGGAAATCCTTTTAACGAGGATGCGTTGCACGTCCGGCCTCTGAATGAGGTCGTTGACGAAAAGGAGGCACGCGCAGAACAGCAGAAAAAGCAGGAGTGCCGGGAATAGAAAAGACCTTAGCCGTTTCTCAGACATTGCCTAAAATAGTCTTCCAGAATTTGTCGGTGATCAAAGGCGAGCGGGATGGGAAGGGCGTACTGATCAAAAACGCCGATTTCCAGCGCGTCGTCCCCGGCCCGGGGGGGTCCCTCGGCAGAGGCCACGAACACCACGGAGATGGTATGGTGCCGCGGGTCCCTTTCGGGATCTGAGTAAGCCCCCAGCTGGTAGAGGAGTTCCACATCCAGCGATGTTTCCTCCTTTGCTTCACGGCGTGCGGCGGATTCCAGAGATTCCCCGTAATCGACGAAACCGCCCGGGATGGCCCAGCCATGTGGAGGGTTTTTTCGAAGGATGAGGACAATGCCACCTTTTTCCATCTCAATGATGACATCGACGGTGGGGAAGGGGTTGCGGTATTTTTCCAAGACCCGCCCGCAGTGGGGGCACAGAAGGCTATCTTTCACCGGGTTCCATCTCCTTGGAGAGCTGGTATTTCACATGAAGGATCCTCTGGAGAGCTGTAAAATTAGACAGGAGCGCCACCAGGAAGAGGGTGAGCTTCATCAGAAACAGACCAACGCCCGGGATGGAACCCAGGAGGGACCCGATGATCAGGAGCGTAATCCTCTCGGGGCGCTGCATGAATCCCACCTTGCATTCGAGCCCGAGGCCCTCCGCCCGGGCCCTGGTGTAACTCACCATGAAAGACCCGCCGATGGCCAGTATGATGAAGAGCACGGCGACCGGGCTCACGGCGCCGGCGGTTTCCATCCCTCTCAGTAAAGGAGACAAATTTCCCCCTGAAAAATACCAGGCCAAACCCAAGAAAACGATGATTTCCGAGAAACGGTCCAGACTGCTGTCGAAAAAGGCACCGAAACGCGATGTTTTTCCAGCCAGACGCGCAATCTGACCGTCCAGGACATCGCATGTCCCGGCCAGCACAAGGACCCAGGCGGCCCAGAAAAAAAAACCCGAGCCATATAGAAGCGCCGCCAGTCCGCTCAGGGCAAGCCCCAAAAGGGAAAGGGCGTTGGGATGAACGTGAAGACGTGCAAGAAAATCGGCTGCGGCGCCTGTCAACGCCAGGTACCGTTCCCGGTTCATGTTGCTGAGAAATGAGAACTCACCCATTTGGAAATCCCCCTGCCCTGCAGCGCTGATCGACGTCTCCAAACCATGTCCATCCCCAATAAATACACTATCAGAGGATCTGACATTTGTCAAAAACACCGGTAGAATGATCATGGGAAAATGCAGGCATGAAAATATGCTGAGATCATCTGTACCTCCAACAGGAACCCTTCCGAACAGCAATGGTCTGAAAGGATACCCCACGGCTAGAAGTACCTGCTTCTGTCCTCCATGAAACGCTTGTATATGCGATAATATTCTGTCTCTTCGTAGCCAATCTTTTCGGCGGGAAGGTGATCGAAGGTGTAGATTTCAGCTCCCGGACAGGCCAGAAGGATCGGGGAGTGGCTGGCCACGATGAATTGGGCGTGCCCCCTCGAACCCTGTTCCTGGAGTATTTTGAGCAACTCCAGCTGACTTTTGGGCGAGAGTGCTGTTTCAGGTTCATCCATCAGGTAGAGCCCTTTGAACGCATAGCGCGCTCTGAACATGGACATCAGAGACTGGCCGTGGGATTGGGTAATGAGTGACTCCCCCCCAAAATAGGCCAGCATGCCGGGATCGGCGACGGCCCATTCTTCAAGACTCTGGGCAAAGTACCGAAAAGTGTCGGAGCCGAAAAAAGACCCGGGCACAGGCCCGTTTGTCCATTCGACGGCAATGTACTTGTAAAGAAGGCCGGCATACGGGTTGGCTTTGAAACGCGTCTTTTCGGGCGCTCTCCAGATATGGATGCCGCATTTGTGGGCCAGGGCCTCAAGCAGCGTGGACTTGCCGGTTCCGTTTTCCCCGATAAAGAAAGTGACGTTTGAATGGAAGTCTATGACCTTTGTTTTCTTGAAAATGGGAAGCGTAAAAGGGTAGAATTCCTCAGTCGGATACTTTTCAGATAACAGTGTGACGCTTTTCAGATGCATACATTCATCCTTTTCTTATTATGTCCCTGAATCGGACGCGAATTTGTCATGAAGGAAAAAACAGTATTTGTCAAGCATGTTCTGGATTTGATGATGCCGGCGGGTAGGGGAGGCCTGCCTTTCGGACTGGGAACAGGTAGACGCGAAAAAGCAAGGAATAACCGGGAGGAAAGCTTATGTCAGGCCGGGAGAAAGCAGGGGCTGGAGCAGCACTGATCAGGCCGGAGCAATCTATTCTTCTCATCATCGATGTGCAGGAACGGCTCGTGCCGGCCATTGCCGAGAAAGAACAGGTCGTCAACAACATCATGCGCCTCGTCAGGTTTTCAAGGATCATCAATGTCCCCGTTCTGTTGACCGAACAAGAGAGGCTGGGAACCACCCTTCCTGAAATAAGCGGTGTCATTCCTGACGTTCAGGCCGTGTCAAAGCACCACTTCAATTGCTTCGGTTCCGAGATCTTCAGGGAAAAAATAAAGGAGTCAGGCCGGGAAGTCCTGATTTTGGCAGGGATCGAAGCCCACATTTGCGTCCTTCAGACAGCACTCAGCGCCCTTTCTGATTTCAAGGTCCATGCGGTCAGTGATGCGGTCTCTTCCCGTGCACTGCACAACCGGGAGGTGGCCCTGAAAAGGATGGCGCAATCGGGTGTGACCATTACTTCAACGGAAACAGTCATCTATGAGCTGCTGGAAAAAGCAGGAACGCGTGCCTTCAGGGAAACCCTTCGGCTGGTGAAATGAAGACTAATATTCCGCAGGCAGTTCCTTCAGCTCAGCCAGAGAGAATACCGGGCCGTCCTTGCACACATACTGGTCACCGATGTTGCAGCGGCCGCAGATGCCGATCCCGCATTTCATGCGCATTTCAAGGGAAAGGATGATCCGCTCCGGCGGAAAGCCGAGTTTTTCCAGAACAGGCTGGGTGAATTTGATCATGATGGGAGGTCCGCACACGATGGCGATGGCGTTGTCCGCGCTGGTGATCTTCTGCTCGGTGATGGTGGGCACGAATCCCGTGTTGTATTTCCAGTCCGGGTCGTCGGTCCCGTCCACCGTGATGTGCATCTCCATATCGTCCCGCTGCTCCCATGCGGCCAGCTCGTCGCGATAGAGGAGCATGCCGGGGTTTCTAGCGCCGTAGACCACCTTGATGTCCTTGAACCTTGTACGGTTTTCCGGTTCAATCATGTAAACGATACTCGATCGGAGGGTGGTAAAGGCAAACCCGCCGCCGATGATGACCACATTCTTACCCTCCATTTCCTCCCAGGGGTACCAGTTGCCGAGAGGGCCCCGGATCCCCATGACATCTCCCTTCTTCATGTTGTGGAGATGGCCGCTGACGAGTCCAACCTTGTTGACCGTAAAAGCCACGAACCCCTCTTCTGTGGGGGAGGATGCGATGCCTATGGGGATCTCTCCCTTCCCGGGTATGGAGAGTTCTGCAAACTGCCCGGGTGTGTAGGCAAATTTCTTTTCATCTTCAGGATTGAGAAAGACGAATTTGAAGGTCTTGAGATTCCGGTCCTCGGTTTCGGTGGTAATGTCATCAATACGAACCGGATAGGGAAGATAGGGGTTTTCCAATGGAACATCCTCCTTATGTTTTCGTTACCAGGTTGAGCCGGTTGCGCCCGTTCGCCTGTTGAGTTCGTTATGTCCGTTGACCGGTTAACCGGCCAACCCGGCTAACCGGTTAACCATTTTCGCTCATCAATTGAAGAACTTCTCTGATATCGATATTCACGGGACAGAACTGCACACAGCGCCCGCAGCCGGAACACTGGAACCCGTCACCGTATTTGTCAACGTAATATTTAAGTTTGTGCATGAATCGCTGACGCACCCTCTGAAACTTCTGATCCCGGGGGTTGTGGCCGGAACCGTGCAGGGTGAACAAGGGAAACATGCAGGAATCCCAGTTCCTGATCCTGTCCCCCTGGGTTCCCTGTACCTCATCCTGGATGTCGAAACACCAGCAGGTGGGGCAGAGAAAGGTGCAGGTGCCGCAATTCAGGCATGGAAAGGCCACATCTTCCCAGAAAGGGGCGTCGAAGAGTGCGTTGAGGGGTTTTCCTTTTATGGCGTCAACCGGTGCCGGATCAGGCATGGTTTCAGCAGCCCCGGCGGCGAGGTCCGCGGCCCGCTTCAATGTCTTTTCATCGGCTATCTCCCCGCCTTGGGTCTTGTCCAGGAGGGCGCTGCCTTTTTTTGTCAGGCCCCGGGCAAGGTAGGCATCACCCAGGTCGTACAAGAGGGCATCCAACCCCTTTTCGTCAAAAGGGCCTCCACCCATGGCGGTGCAGAAGCAGGTGGCGCACGGTTCATGGCACCCCAGTCCCACGAGCGTGGTGGACTCGAAACGTTTGACCCAGAAGGGATCCCGGTATTCCGGGTTGTCGAAATTCAGCTTCACGATTTGAAAGGCGTGGGCGTCGCATGGCCGTATTCCCACGAGCGCCTGCGGACCGTAGTCCTTTTGCTCCTCCTTGAGGATATGGGCATCGGGTTCATTTTCATCAAGGGAGTAATCAAACATCCTCTCAGACTGAGGATAGACGAGAGATTTCGGAGACAGACGCGTGTTCCGGTATCCGAAATCGGGTTTCGTCCCGTTTTCCAGGGGCCTGAAAGTGTGAAAATCCCCATCTCCGGCCGGAACGAAAACCTTGTAGTCTTTGGTCAACCCCTTCAGGGCTTCAATCCAGGCTTCCTTGGAAAAAATCTTGTCCGTCATTTGGAGTACCTCTTTCAGCCGCTTCTTACTTTACGAAATCGTTATAATCATCGGGACGGTAGACGTCCATGGGGGGCCTCTGGTCCAGAGTGAGGCCCGCCTCCCAGGAGAAGAATTCTTCGGCATCCTTGTTCAGTTTCTTGGTGAACTGCCGCATGGAAATGCCCACCGGGCAGACCCTCTCGCATGCCCCGCAGTCGGTGCAGCGGCCCGCACAGTGATAGGCCCTCAGGAAGTGGAATGTCATGGTATCCGTCGGATCGCTGCTCTTCCCGACCCACTGGGGGGTCGACTCATCCACGAAACAAGTGGGGCAATAGCACAAGGGGCACGCATTTCTGCACGAATAACACCGTATACAACGGGAGATCAACCGGTCGAAAAAGCCTTTCTTGTCTTCAGGAGACAGGGTCTCGATTTTCTTGACATCTTTGTAGGGATCAATCCCCTGAAGCTCCTCCACCGGATCAGCGACTATTTCATCGTATTCCACCGGGTTGCGGTGCCGGCAGACCGCACAATTGGTCTGGAGAAAGTCGGCCTTCTTGAATGTCTCTTCAAAATCCCTTCCCCGGACCGTAAAGGAACCGTCTTTTTCCGTGAACTCCAGGATCTCTTTCTGCCGGACGGCCCTTTTCGCGGCCCGGTGATCGATCATACCGGTACAGGGGATGCCGACAATGTACAGCTGATCCCGTTTGATCTGATTTTCAACAATATGGGTCACCACGTTCCTGGAGTTGCACCCGGTTGCCAGGATGCCGATTTTTTCCGGCCGCCTGGTGAGGTAGTTGCAGAGGTTCAGGCCGCAGTTGCTGTCCCAGTAAAGGTTGTTCACCTGGGCGGGGTCCCGGATGAGGACGGGTTCATTCATCATGGGCACCGAGCCTTTCCTGTAACCGATAAAAACGTCGACGGTCCCCGCTTCCAGTAATTTCCGGGCGATTTTCCGGATCTTTTCCGTATACGCAATCATTATGCTACCTCGGCGCGTCTCTTGATGAGGGTCCTGGCCTCTCCCAGTTCGCCCACGGCCGCGCTGACCTCGTTGGCCACCTCAACAAATTTGGTGGCCTCGGCTGAGCTTATCCATGAGAAGTGGAGTCTCCCCGGTTCCAGGCCCACGTGTTCGAGCAGGTTCTTGAGAAGGACGAATTTTCTTCTAGCGTAGTAATTACCTTCCAGGTAATGGCAGTCTCCGGGGTGTCACCCGGAGACCCACACCCCGTCCGCACCATGGCGGAAGGCCGCCAGGATGAACTTGGGGCTTACCCGCCCGGAACAGGGGACCCGGATAACCCGGAAATTGGGGGGGTATTGAAGGCGGCTTACGCCTGCCAGGTCTGCCGCCCCGTAGCTGCACCAGTGACACAGAAAGGTGGTGATTTTCGGTTCCCAGTCGCTCATAGAAATCTCCTTGTCTCACATCTCATATCGCACAATCATATTACACACATCTCATATCTCATTAATCATGGCCATGATCTGTCCTTCCTCGAAGCCTCGCAGATTGAGGGCGCCGGAACGACACGAGGCGACACAGAGGCCGCATCCCTTGCACAGGGCCGGGTTGATTTCCGCCTTGCCGGAAAAGGGTCCTTTTTCGATAAAAGCGGGCGCTGAATAGGGGCAGATGGTGATGCACACTCCGCAGCTGCTGCAATAGGCGGGATTGACGTAAGCCACGGTACCGCTCACCGATATGGTTTCCCTCGCCAGCAGGGTGACGGCCCTTGAAGCGGCCGCCTGGGCCTGGGCCACCGACTCGTCAATGGGCTTGGGGTAGTGCGCCATCCCGCAGAGGAAAACGCCGTCCGTTGCAAACTCGGAGGGTGCAAGCTTTGGGTGTGCCTCCACGAAGAAACCGTCGTCATTGAGGGGAATCTTGAAGTATTGCGCCAGCTTTTCATCCCTGTGCGGTACGATGGCCGTGGCCAGGCCGATGAGGTCGGCCTTTATGAGCAGCGGCCGCTGGAGGATCGGATCGACCAGCTGGATTTCCAATCCGTCAGGAGAGGCGGCAACAAGGGGTTTCTGATCAGCGCTGTAACGGACAAAGATGACCCCGGCCTCCCGGGCCTTGCGATAGAGGGTTTCCCGCTCACCGTATGTCCGGATGTCCCTGAAGAGGATGTAGACGTCCATTTCAGGGTTCAGCTCTTTCAATTGCAGGGCGCTTTCCATGGAATGGGTGCAACAGACCCGGGAACAGTAAGGCCTTTCCGGCTCCCTGGATCCCACGCACTGAATGAAAGCCGCTGTGTTGATTTTCCTGAGGGACGAAGGATCCTCGATGAACTTCCGATCCAGTTCCAGTTGGGTCACAACCCTTGGATCTTCGCCATAGAGGTATTCATGAGGAGTGTAACCGGAAGCTCCTGTAGCGATCACGGCAATGCCGTGTTCCAGGGTACTCTCGTTTTCACCCGATTTGAGAGTGGTTTTGAAACTTCCCACGAACCCTTCTACTGCTGAAAGTTCCGTGTCGAGCCGGATCTCAATGTTGGGATCCTTCTCGATCCTGTCGACCATCTCCGAGAGATTTTTCTGGACATTCTCACCTTTCCAGGTCCTGTAGAGGCTCAGGGCTTGCCCCCCCAGGCTCGCATTTTTCTCCACCAGACAGACCTGGTACCCCTGCTCGCTCAAGGTCCCGGCGGCCACCATGCCGGAGATTCCGCCGCCCACGACCAGGGCCTTCTGGTTGATCCCCAGCGCCGTCTCTTTCAGGGGTTCCATAAGGG
>CAYUCJ010000071.1:0-10793 GCA_964443285.1 uncultured Desulfobacteraceae bacterium
CCCTACGATAACGACCGAGCAGGGGTCCGGAATCCTGTCAATGAGACAGGACTCCGTCGGCACCTTGAGATCTGATGTGGTGGTTGAAGCAATAATTGTATCTTCCACAGCAACTCCTTTGTTTTTCAGTCGGCACCTGGTGGCAAATACCAGGATGCAGGTTGAGCCTGCAAAATGGAATTAGTCCGATCGGGTCTTTTTGACAGCATGCCCACCGAATTCCCTCCTGAGTGCCGCAAGAATGCGATCCGAAAAGGTGTTTTCCTTCCTTGACCTGAACCTTTCAAAGAGGGAAAGGGCGATCACGGGGGACGAAACCCCGGCTTCGATGGCATGTTGCACGGTCCACCGACCCTCTCCGGAATCCTCCACATAACCTTTGATTTTCGAAAGATCCGGATCCGCCTGAAACGTCCTTTCTACCAGCTCCAGCAGCCACGATCGAATGACGCTTCCCCTGTTCCATACGTGGCTCAGGGAGTCATACGCCAGGTTTTTCCCATAAGGGGACGAGTCGAGCAGTTCGAACCCTTCGGCATAGGCTTGCATCATGGCGTACTCGATGCCGTTGTGGATCATCTTCACGAAGTGACCGGCGCCGACGGCCCCACAATAGAGATACCCTTCATCCGGTGCGAGGGACTTCAACAGGGGTTCCAGATGATCGTACGCTTCCCTTGGGCCGCCGACCATCAAGCAGTACCCTTCCTTGAGACCCCAGATACCCCCGCTAACGCCCGCATCCACATAGGACAGCCCGGCTTCCTGCACCATCCCGGCTCGTCTCAGGTCGTCTTTGTAGAAGCTGTTTCCCCCATCGATGATCATGTCTCCCGGATCCAGGAGATTCAACAGCTTGGCCAGGTGATCATCCACCGTGGGACCTGCCGGGAGCATCATCCACACGGCTCGGGGTTTATCCAGCAGGCCCGGGATTTCTTCCAATGAGTAGGCGGCAGTGGCGCCTTCCCCGGCGAGTTCTTCCGTCTTCTTGGCGGTTCGGTTGTAGGCAACGACCTCGTGCCCTTTTTCCAGAAGACGCCGCGCCATATTCATCCCCATCCGCCCCAGTCCAATCATCGCTACCTGCATATTGTACTCCTTTCAATCGACTTGAATGACAACTTCCAAAGCCCAAATGTCCAATGAATGCCAAGTGTCAAATGTCAAAAAGTATTTTTTCCTCTCAAGTAAACGCTGTCCATTCCCTTAGACTTCATGCCCAATCCCCTGATTGTATTGCGGCCTATTTGGCATTGGGATTTTGGATTTGATTTGACATTTGTATTTTGTCGTTTGGGTTTTCTTGCCCCTTACGCCTCTTCTTCACTCTCGCACGCCCTTCCCTTCAACTGGAAAAAAAGCTTCAGCCCCTTCTTGACCTTGTTGGAGAATATCTTGGGCGAAAAATAGCTTCCCACGACCTTTTTGTTGATCTCTCCCAGCGTGGGATAGGGGTGGACGGCTGAAGCGAGTGACGACAGCTTCACCTTTCCATTCAAGGCTGCAACCCACTCGTTCAGCAGCTCCCCGGCCTGGGGCCCCAGGATCTGGACGCCTATCGGATTTTCCTTTTCATCCAGGAGCATCTTGATCTGGCCCACCCGCTCCCCTTCGGCCAGGCTCCGGTCATTCCCCTTGAATGCCTCTGTAAAGACCGAATAGTTTATCCCAGCCGCTTTAGCTCTTTTTTCATTCATCCCGATGCTGGCCAGCTCCGGATCCGAATAGGTGCACCACGGAATCCACTTGTAGTTCACCTTCCTGGGGAGGTGAAAGACGGCGTTGCTCACCACAATGCCCCCTTCGTATCCGGCTGCGTGTGTGAACTGGTAAACGCCGGTGACATCCCCGGCTCCGTAAATGTGTTTCTGTGTCGTACGCATCCGATTGTCCACCTTGAGACCTTTCCGGTCAAACGCCACATCAATCGCTTTGAGGCCCAGATCTGCTATATTCGGTGAGCGTCCCATGGCGACCAGAATTTCTGAAGCCCTGAGTGAAACCGTTTCTCCATCTCCCTGTTTGACAACAACTTCCCGGGAATCCTCACCATGGCTGGATATGCTCTGGACCGTGCTGTTGAGATAAAACCGGACGCCCTCTGAGCGAAGGACCTCCATGACCAGGTCTGCCATGTCCTCGTCTTCTTTTCTCAGGATCTGGCCGCTCCGCTGAACCACGTGGACCTCAGTCCCCAGCCGGCAGAAGGCCTGGGCCATTTCCGTAGCGATGGGGCCGGCGCCCAGGATGATCATGGATTTCGGCAGCCGTTCGAGGGAAAAGATTTCTTTGTTGGTCAAGTACGGAGTGTTTGATAACCCTTCAAAAGGAGGAGCTGCCGGTGAAGACCCTGTGGCAATGACCCATCGTTTGGCGGCATAGGTCTCCCCATCCATTTTGACAGCATGGTCGTCGGAAAAAACGGGAGTTCCGAAGACCACCTTGGCGCCCAGCGAACAGAAACGCTCCTCGGAATCATGTTCCTGGATGGTGCCGATCACCGATTGTATCCCCTTAGCTATATGAGTATATTCAACCGGTGGGACTTTCACCCCGGGCAACCCGAATTTCGTTGAGGTTTTCATCAGGTGATAGACCTGGGCCGTCCGTATCAGGGTCTTGCTGGGGACGCATCCGTAGTGGAGGCAGTCGCCACCCAGTTCCTTCTCTTTTTCGATGAGCAGGGTCTTGGCCCCCAGCTGTGCTGCCCCTGCTGCCACGGTCAGGCCCGCTGCGCCCCCGCCTATGACCCCTATGTCATAATCGTAAGTTGGCATACTACGTATTTCCTGTCACTGATTTGCAATATCGAATAGGCTATATATTTTCTCCACAGCCCTTTCCTCAGAGGGTGCCGGAAAATGTTCAGATGCAAGGCATCCGAAATCTCGGGGAATGAAGCGTACATGAAGGTACGCCGCAATGACACGGGATGAGGATAACGCCGCAGATGGACGTTTTCCGACACCCTCTTATTTCCCATTGAGGGACCAGTCATAATCCAGATACCTGATCTTGATTTGGGATCTGTTTTTCTCCAACCGCTTTTTGAAGTTCCCTTTCGCATACTTCAGGAACAAACTTATGGGACCTCCCTCGAAATCTTTTGCATACCAGTCAAATATCCTGCTCACATAAAGAGTGTCCCCTTCCAGGCGGTTTCGGGAAGGGTCGTTGATAAACGCTGTGAACTGTTCCTCCAGCTGCCGGTCAAGGCTTTTCCCGCTGTAAGGCACGGAAAGGAGCGGGGGGCAACTTTTGGACGCACAATTGATCACCGCGTGGATGCGCGGGTCTTTCATTCGAGGTCGCAGGATCTCATGCTCGATGTGGTCAAGTGACATCACTGTGCCGTCAATGCGGGCAATCTTTTTTTTCCATGGGCTTCGGAAAAAACTTCCCAGGTCCTTAATGGATTTCAGACCGGGATACCCTGTCAGGATGAGCTTGAGGGTCCAGGCATTGTAGGCATTGATGTAAAAGGCGAACCGTTCCTTCCGGGAAAGGCCCTTGCTGTCCGTTTTCTCCAGGACCTCCAGATAACGATCCAGTTTGCTTTCCGCTCTTTTGAGACCCTGGTAGTCCACAACCCCGCCTTTCACATATTTGCTGAGGAGTTCCGCATAAAGGCTGTTATCCACCCCGTCGGCTTTCCCATGGGCACCCGGTTGGGGCCAGGAAACCAACAACAAAAGGGCGAAAAATGAAAACAGATAGGGAAAATTCTTCATCACCAATTACCTTCCAAAGACCATTTCTGAACCCTATGGACTGCTGAAACGGCCGGTAGTCCTTATTTCCTGCTCTTGTAAAATTTGACGACATTCAGGACATCTTTGGCAGCAAATCGGCCGATGGGTCCCGAGCTGTAACACGCAATCTCGACGGTATGATCGGGCCTCACAAGGAATCCTGCCGCGTGGAGAAACTTCTTGTCTTTTTCGTAGTAGGCCCCCGTCATTCTGGAAACCTCTTCAGCGTCCATTCCAAAGGCGACGGGGAACGTGATGCCCAGTTTGTCCGCGGTCTCCTGGGCCCTGTCCAAGGGGTCTACGGAGCCTGCGATGAGCGCGATCTCTTCAGCCTGGAAGTCGTTCCACGAGGATTGGAAGTCAGCCAACTGCCGCCTGCAGAAGGGTCACCAGTGCCCGCGATAAACCAATATGACGCCATATCCCTTTCCGAGCCCTTCAGGGAGTCGAAGGGTCTCACCGGAGATCATCTGAAGCGTGATTTCGGGAAAAAGGTCATTCGCATCCAGATACGTTGATCCAAGTTTTGCCACCCCATGCTCCCTTTCTTTAAAGGGCGATGATATCCCTACTCATATCAGGCACGACTCTTCCGTTCCTTCTTCACCCCTTCTTTTCTCTTGAACCATCTCCCTCACGACAGAGAGAAGTGTGGTCGGATCGTCCACCACCCAGCGGTCAATCAATGGATGTTGTTCATGAATGGCCTTCCGGGTAAAAGGCGTGGTGACGACAATGCAGGACATCCCTGCCGCCATGGCCGCCCTTACGCCCGCCGGGGAGTCTTCAATCACCAGGCTTTCTTCCGGCGAAACGTCCAGTTCTCTCGCAACCAGAATATACATCTCCGGATCGGGTTTCCCTTTTTCCACGTCGTCCCGACTGGCCACAAAATCGAAGGCATCGCTCAATTCCAGGATATCAAGAACGCGCCGGACCTGCGGACAGTGAGACATGGTGGCGAGGCCCACTTTGCAGGAGGAAGCCCTCGCCTCCTCTAACAGGGACACATTGTGCGGCCACCTGGCTCCCCGTATCACTTCAGGGTCCGAAAGCATCTCATTGTAGTGTTCCAGCCTCACCTGCACAAATGCCTGCCAGGGTTCGCTCACCCCGTATTCGCCCATCCTCGCCCTGCTCGGTTTCTCTAGGCCGAAACGCACCATCAATGCCTGCGCCACCTCTCGACGGGAACGCCCGACCACCTCTTTGAAGGCCTCGACAACCTCTTCTTCACCTAATGGATTGGCGGAAAGATCGGCAGCCGCCCTGGCGTAAGATAGGGCCTTGAGCCGCTCCGTCTGGACCAGAGTGCCGTCCAGATCGAAAATCATTGCCCGTATCATGCTATCGCCCCGATTTTTTCCTCCAGCCTGTCCAGCCCGGCGACGGTTTCAGCGATCCATGCGTTCAAACGAGCCTTATGGGCATCAATGTCACTTCCAAGGGCCAACCGTAAGGTGCCTGCGCGCTTTCCCAAAACAACCTCGCACTTTTTCATCATCTCATCTCTTGGGTTTAGGGTTCGATTCAGACCCGGAACATACCATCTTTTTTCCATTTTCCAATCTGTTTTCCAACTATTAACCATCCACATCACAAATGGCATTTATAAATTGGTCGGCTATTCAGGAAAATCCTTACACAGCCTCACAAAATTCTTTGGATCTCGCCAAGCTTCAAGGAAGAGAGGTCTCGGTGTAGGCCACATTTGCTTCGTCGGATTTGTGGATCGGTAAGGCCTTTCTTTCACGCACCTCCGCCACCCAGTTGGGGTTAAGCAGCAGGGACTTGGCACTGAGCACGATGTCGGCATCCTTCAGGGCATCTTCTGCACTGTTGCGGTCATAAATCTTTCCGCAGATCATCAAGGGAAGGTCTGTCACTTCCCTGGTCACTTGAGCCATGTTTCGATCCGTACCAAAGGCCTTTCTGCTGTAATCATAGGTTGAAAGAGAAATGGCATCGATGGGCTCTTTGGAGAGCAGCCGGATGATTTCCTGGTATTCTGCTTTCTTGCCGAAAAGCGAAACCTCCCTGTCAACAACACCCCAATCTGAGATCCGGAAGGTCAGCAACCGCTCCTCAGGGATGACTTTTGAAACGGCCTGAATGATTTCGTGTGCAAAATGGTACCGGTTTTCCGTTGAACCGCCATAACCGTCTGTCCGCTGATTGGAATAGGGAGACAGGAACTGGCTGATGAGGTAGCCGTGGGCGCCATGGATCTCCACGCCGTCGAAACCCGCAGCAATGGCACCCTTTGCCGTTTCTACAAAGCCCTGAATCACGTGTTCCACATCAAACGAACTCATTTCATCCGGTATCGGGTAAGGGGAACCGGCCAACGGGTTCTTCTGTTTGGGGGTGAAAGGGCTCGCAGAGATGATGCGTTTGGCGGGATTAATCTCCGGCCAGCTGACGCGTCCGCAGTGAAACATTTGCATAATCGCCACGGCCCCCTCCTTTTGAATGGCGCGGACAACCGGTCCCCAGGCATCGATCTGCCGCTGTGTCAGCATCCTCGCCTGCCCGGGGTAGCCTTGCGCGCTTTCATAATCGGTCACGATGGCTTCGGTATAGACAATGGCCGCCTCTTTTTTGGCCCGTCTCACGAGAAAATCCAGGACATCCTGCCGGGGGATGCTGTCATGCTGCGACGACATGCGCGTCATGGGCGCAACCCCTATACGGTTTCTGAGAGTGTAATGCTTGAGCTGAAAGCTTGAAAAAAGGACATTTTCGTTCATGATGATCCTCCATGGGACATCCTTAAAATTACTCAGAATTCTCTGAGGACAATATCAAATGCCCCTTCGGCTTGTTAGAGTGATTTTAAATGGGCGATTAGGGATTTCATCTCCTCCAGAGAAAAGTCTTTAAAATCGGGCATGGCCTCAAAAGATGTAATCAGTTGTTTTCGAACGTTGGCTTCCGTCGCTTGTCTGCCGCTTCATGGCATGGTTGAAGGTGAAGCCCCCTTCCCTTCTGCCTTCGGTCCGGCACCTTCCCTGTGGCCGGCATAATTCACCTACACATTGGTCCCGGTCACAATGGCGGTCTGGGCAGGGAGCGGATTGGCGAAGTACTTTCGGATCAATGCGTGGAGTCTTCTTCCTCGGGATGATTCAAGACATGTTTCATTTTTTCCCGGGCTTTTTCAGGGAGGGGTTCGAAGACATCCTTCGGGAAATCGGATTCGTTGTAGCGTGTCAGGACTTCCTTGATGAGCAGCAACTGTTTTCTATAGCGCGAACAGAATTTGCACATGAACAGATGTATCCGTATTCCCATTCTCTGGTAAAATGGAGGCTTGCGCTCCAGGGATTCCGAGACCATTCGTGTGACTTCTCCACAATTGAACATCCAATGATGCATTAGCCGACTCCGTCGGGACTGCCCTCAAACCAGTTCACCTCCAAACATTGCCTCAGGAGGATTCTGGCCCGATACAGCATGACCCAGCAATTAGTCGCGGAGATATCCAATACCTTACAGATCTCTTCCGTGGCGAGCCCTTCGATCTCCCGAAGCACAAAAGTCTTCGCCACCCGTTTTGAAAGTTCTTCCATGCAACCGTATAACACCCGCATGAAATCCTTCTGTTCGAAGAGCATCCTGGGATTGGTCTTCCATCTTGCAGGGCCATCTTTCCAGTGGCCTTTTTCATCAAAGAACTGCTGAATATCGTCCTCTACCGTTTCAAAGGCCTGCTGTTTTTCCTCTCTCTGCTTTCTCCTGAAGTGATCCTGTATCTTATGCTTGAGAATGGAGGTGAGCCAGGTCTTCTCAGAGGAATCTCTTCGGAAGTTTTTCATGGAATGGAGAGCGGAAACGAAGGCCTCCTGCACCACATCTTCAGCCGCGTTTCTGTCCACGAGTCTCGACAAGGCAAAGGCATAGAGGTAATCGCCGTACCGGTCGACCCAAGAATCAGAATCAATAGTGGCAGCCGGTTTACCGTCTTTCCGATCCTTGTGCCTATGCCGAGGTGCATCGAGGGTTGCCAATATGCCATTGCCGCTATCGGAATCCATTTCCATTTTCACAAAATCACTTCTTCTCCGTGGGATAACCTGCTTTTTGCCAACCCTTCCAGCCCCCTTTTAGTGCAAAGATTTTCTTGTACCCCGCCTTTAAGAATTCTTGTGCCACACGGGCACTGGTATATTCGTCCGGTCACGCACAGTAAAAAACCAGGGTTTTGTCTTTTGGATAGTTCTTCATCCACTTTTTCACTCTGTACGGGTCCTGTCGGATAGCACCGCGGATCTTCAGGTCGCTCGCGTTCCAGTCACCCCCGGTTCGAACGTCCAGGACGATCACATCCGGTTCGTTCAATATCCCCAGCAATGCATCTTTTTCCATCCGCTGGGCATCGACGGCCCTGGCGGGCTCTGCAGAACCGATCGTCATAGCCAAGAAACTCAATAAAATGACAAACAGGTAACCCTTTTTCATATCACTCTCCTCTCATGTATTTGAAGCGCCTTTTGACTCCAGGGGTTCTGGGTGTGGATCAACCGATCATCCGGGAAAAAGCAATTTCCTCCGGGAGGCAGGGCGTGACAGTCATCTCAGAATGGAACGATAAAGAATTGCCTTTTTTGATGAATTATAGGAAAATCATATAAATGAGTCAAAGCAAAAAACCCACAGGCCAAATCAAACAGCTGTTCAGGAGATAGACATGAAAGTCAAGATCGATTACGACCTTTGTATGGGGGACAAAAACTGCAACAAGGTGTGTCCGGAAGTCTTTCAATATGATGAAGACCAGCTGGTCTCGAGAGTCCTGCTGGACGAAATCCCGGAAAAATATCTGGATCTGGTGAGAAAAGCAGCAAGAGAGTGCGCACCCGGCGCCATCATTGTTGAGGAATAGTCTTCACGCCGGTTACCCCCCGAAATTGGGATTGATCAACTCAACCCGGTCACCCTTTCGTATCACCGTTTCACCATATCTTTGCGGATAAACGAACCGACCATTGACCTCTACAATCAGATGGACGTCGCCATCACCATGCTTGACAATCAAACTGGACAGCGTGACGCCATCAGAGATCTTTTCACTGAAGCCATTCAATGTGATTTCAATTTCTCTGGACATGGCAACCATTCCCCGGGTTTATTGCGGAAAATGCGTACGCTTCGGTTGTCACCTTCGTGGTGCATTTTGTGCGAGCATCGCATCAATCCGATCCAGGAAGGCATGGTACAGGTCTTTTTGCAGATTTTCCCATTGGCGCAACGAATTGACATTGACATAGTCCTTCGCCAGTGCCATGCGTTGCAAGCTCTTGATGATGATGTGACCCATGACACCCTCACAACAGGCCCTGGTACAGCTCTGACACTGGATACACAGCCAGAGTGACGGCCGGGTAAGCACAGATTCGCCCATACCCATATTGGCGATCCGGAAGATTGAAAGTGGACTGAATACGGGTTGTTCCAGGCAGACCGGGCAGGCGTTGCTGCATTGATAACAAGTATAGCATCGTTTGATATGCGTACCCATGCCGTAAAAATCATCCGTAGCTTTGCGAAACGCTTTTCGCTTCGTGATCATCTCCAGGTCTATGACAGGCAGAGAATCGGTCGGAGGCTCCTCCCCTGCAAGGTGATCCCAGTTTGAAGGAAAGGCCGTGGTCTTTTCTCCCCTGAGACAGGCTGAAGCCGTGTGGAGGCGGACACGCTGGAATTCCTTTTGCAGTTGCTGCACGCCTTCCAGCGTTTCCTGAGACACAATTCCCCTTCTGATGGATTCCCCTTGAAGAAAGGTTATCAACGCGGCGGGTTTGACGGCCATAGGGCAGACGTTGGAACACCGATTACAAGATAGGCAATACCAGATCTCAGGTGCTTCCAACATTTCATCCCGGAATCCCAGGGCTGCCATCCTCACCAGCTTGGTGGGGTTCAGTCGATTGGTGACATTGACCGGGCACTCTGCCCCGCAGGTCCAACAGCTGAAACAGGCCCGCATCAGCGTGTAATCCAATTCCTTCCAACTGGAATCAAGTTTAGGTTCCGGGCTAAGGGCAGCTAGCATATGGCATTTCCGATCAAAGCTTCTCTATCCCGCTGGTCTCCTGTGAGCAGAAGGACATCCCCCTGACGTATTTTTCCCCCCCTCAGCACCTTCCCGAATATGCCTTCCTTCGGCATGATGCAATCCCCGGCCTTGTAATAAATAGCACATCGTGTGTGGCATTCCTTTCCGATCTGGGTGATCTCGACAACGGCGGAATCTCCCAGCTTCACGAGGGTCCCGATAGGAATCTCGAGCCAGTTGATCCCCCTCGTTGCAATATTTTCCGCGAAGTCGCCGAATCCAACATCCAGACCCCTGTCACGGGCCTTTTCAATACTCTCCGCCGCCAGGAAGCTCACCTGCCTGTGCCAGGGCCCTGCATGGGCATCGCCCTTGAGACCGTGATCAACAATGAGTTCCGCCGTTTCCACTCCTGTTTTGGGTGTTCCCTTTTTCTTGCTGATAGCAATCGATTCGATCTTCATTTACTCTTCAATCTCCTAACTTCTCTCCGCAGTTCATGCAGAATTTGGCCGCGGGGGGATTTTCCGCGCCGCATCCGCAACATCCTTCGTGGCTTTCCGGCTTTTCCGACTTTGCGGCTTTGGATCGTGCTATTCCGGACTTCTTTGCCTCGTAATCCTTGATGGCCTCCCCCAAGGCCTCGGCTCCCAGATTGGAACAGTGCATTTTCTCCTTGGGAAGTCCATCCAATGCCTCTGCCACGGCCTGTTTGGTCAACTTCTTGGCCTCCTCGATGGACTTGCCCTTGACCATTTCGCTGACCTGGCTGGACACGGCTATGGCCGCGACACATCCAAACGTCTTGTATTTGACGTCTTCCAGTTTGTCGTCGTTCACCTTTATGTAGAAGGTCATCATATCGCCACAAACAGGATTGCCCACTTCACCTATTCCGTCGGCGTCCTCTATGATTCCCACGTTTTTCGGATTTGCAAAATTTTCCATGACTTTTTCAGTGTACATTTTGTGCCTCCTTT